>CBDUQS010000028.1:0-15808 GCA_965369815.1 uncultured bacterium
TTGTACTTGTACCTACCACACCGATTATTAATTCTTCTGCCATATAAAATAATTTTAAAGTTAAGCATTTCAAGTATATCATTTTACCCCAAAAGACACTTTGTCAGAAATGGTGTCACCGGTCAGAATTGAACTGACGACCTCAGGCTTATTAAAGCTATTTTTAGAACATCAACTAGCACAAGATGCTCATTAAATATAATTCAATCTATTTGACTATTTCAAAAATTACTGCATTATGAATAAGTCCAATAGGAAATTTTTATTAGGGTTTTAAGCAACAAATTCCATTAATCATTACTTAGTGGGATTTATTTTTTAACCTTTTATATTATGGAAGGTGTCATTAAAAAGCTTACTGATAAGGGCTTTGGATTTATCGCTATCGAAGGAGACGAGAAAGATTTATTTTTTCACGGTAACGATGTTACCGGTACAGAGTTCAACGAACTGAACGAAGGTGACAAAGTTACCTTTGAAAAGGAAGACTCCGAAAAGGGTCCAAGAGCAGTAAATGTTACTGTCGTTGAATAACGAAATTGTAATGTAAACTGAAAAGGCCGTTTGTCCCGAGCACTCGGGATGGACGGTCTTTTTGTATATTTGTGGTGTCACCGGTCGGAGTTGAACCGACGACCTCAGGCTTATGAGTCCTGCGCTCTAACCAACTGAGCTACGGTGACATGTACTTGGTGCGCAAATAAGTTACCGTTTTTAATGGTTGAAAGCAAGATTTTTTAGTTTGCATAAAAAAACTGTTCATCGTATAATTTGACCAAGTGAAAACTAAAAATAAAAAATGGAAATAAGTCTGAGTTGGGACCTACTGGTTATTGTCTTCTTTACGGTTATTATCGCCTATACTTTTATTATTGGGCGTAATCAGAGTATAAAAATAATTATCAGCTCCTACATTGCCATCTTGGCAGCAGACGGAATCGGGAATTTAATTGAGCGTTACTTTTTAGGGCAGAATCCGATCATTCGAGTGATGGAACAAAGTAGCGGGGAAAGCTCACTAATATTACTGAAAATTGTCATTTTCATCCTGTCGATTGTACTCATCACCACAAGGGGGAAATTCAACATCAACATAGCGCGCTCCAATTCAATGATGATGAGAATTACACTTTCTTTGGCTTACGGTGTTTTAAGCGCTGGTTTAATTACCAGTACCGTTCTAATTTACGCTTCAGGAGCCTCATTGGTTCAAGAAAGCAGCTTAATTATGAACGACGCCATTCTAGAGATCTATCAACAGTCTAAGCTTGTTCGATTAATGATCAACAATTATAACGCATGGTTCTCCCTTCCTGCCATCGCCTTTGTTATTTCGAGCTTCTTTGGAGAAGAGGATTAAAAAAGTTTGACTTTTAGAAGGGGGAAACGTAATATGGACTGGCTTTTTTTGGTGACTGGACTACCAACGAACTGGTCACTAAACGGGGACCCCATAAAATGGGAAGCGTAGCGAATTTTATGGGGAAGAGGAAGAATTTGCGTAAACTGAAGTTTGTGAATAAAATGAGCAAACATAAGTTGAAGAAAATTCTGACGAGGGTCAGTAGCTCAGTTGGTAGAGCAGTCCCGATTTATCGGGATTGGTCCTAGGTTCAAAAAAAGAGAGGTATTAATAACACGGGTCAGTAGCTCAGTTGGTAGAGCAGAAGCCTTTTAAGCTTTTGGTCCCGGGTTCGAGCCCCGGCTGACCCACCACTTTAAATCACACACACTCCCATCAATCGTTGATGGCTTTATTTTTTTTACACCAAAGCTATGAAGAAAACTTTTTTCATCACAATGCTACTCAGCATTTTATTATTAGTAGGTTGCGGAGGAACATCAACTTCCAAAAAAACCGACCTTCCAACATCCCCTTCTGCAATGAAGGAGTTAGAAAGCTATAAAGAAGATTCAGCTAGAAAAAGTGAATTAAAAGAATGTTTAGCAGGCTGTGAAGTATTCCAAGAAGGAGAAGGGATTTTATCCAAAGGAATGTGTATCGACACTTGCTGGGCGGAAGAAGCAATGATAAAAAAAGATATTAAACTTTGTGACAAGGTGTCTGCTGACAATGATCTTATCCAGCCTGGTTGCCGTATCGGCGTAGCGGAAGAAACATTAGACGAAAAACACTGTGCGACCATTAAAGATGAGATGATGCAGTCAGGATGCTACATGGAAATAGCACAATTAAAAAAAGATTCAAGCATCTGCGAAAACATTACCATTGGGATCTCAAAAGCTTTGTGTGTTGATGATATAGAAAATGGAGATGGAGTTTATGAAGAATACACAGACGAAGTTGAAGATTATTACGACGAAGGAGGATACTAAGCCAGAATCATCCAAAAGCGTTCGAAGGAAACTTCGAACGCTTTTTTTAATGGAAGAGAAATATCTTTTTTTTAAAGAGCATTCGAAGTATAGTAATGAACGATAAATAAAAAGATTGTTATGAAAAAAATATTACTACTAGGCTCCACAGGCTTCATTGGATCACACTTTAAAGCACCATTAGAAAAGGCGGGATACAAAGTTTTCACACCACGAATTGAAATTCGAAATCACACTGAAGTCGAAAAAACGGTTTACGAAACCAGGCCAGATATCATCATCAATGCGACTGGGATTACGGGTTACCCAAACGTAGATTGGTGTGAAGAGCATCCCAGTGAAACTTTTGGTGTAAACGTAGCTGGAAGCATTAATATTGCCACTGTTGCTGCTGAATTTGGCATTTACTTAGTACAAATGGCCAGTGGGTGTGTTTACGATGGGCCAAAAAAAGGAGGATTCACTGAAGATGATGAGCCGAATTATAGTGGATCTCTTTATAGTCGATCACGCATTTGCTCTGAAAAGATTCTTAAAGAGTTCCCAAACACACTTCAATTACGAGTACGAATCCCTATCACAGGAAGGTCTCATCCAAAAAATTTGATCGACAAACTCCTGAGGTACCCAAAAATGATCAACATTAAAAACTCATGCACAGTGATAGAGGATTTCATTCCTGCCGCCATTCAACTCATGGAGATGAGGCAAACAGGGATATTTAATATGACCAATATCGGAGCAATGAACCATGAATCAATTATGAAAGTATACAAAGAAATCGTTGATCCAGAATTCAAGATAAATATTATGCCCAAAAAGGAACAGGAAGAGCTATGTGCAAGGCGTGCCAACTGTGTAATGAACACCGAAAAACGTGAAAAACTAGGAGTACATATGCCACCATTAGAAGAATCGCTAAGAAGAGTGTTGGAAAACTATAAGAAGGAGCTGATTGAGGAATAAAAAAGTGACCCTATAACTAGAATCACTTTTTTTAAATTTGTTTTTAAGGAAATTCAAACTAAGCCGCTATTGGCAACTCATCATCCGATTCGAAAGCCTGTTGAGACTGAAGGGATTCAATTAAAGAAGGATCAATATCTTCATTGTTAAAAGCGGCATAACCAGCAAGTACATTATTCATTTTCGGATCAATGCCCACTTTATCAAGTTTTTCTGAATTAATTTCAAAGCGCTGAGAGCGACCTTCATCGCAAATGGCAGAAAGTGCACGACCTCGAATATAAGCCGATACAGCTTTTTCAATTGAGCCAGGCAAAACGTACCAGTCAGGACGTTCTTGTCGTTGAGAATTTAAATTGGGAGAGCAATTCATAATAAATAAGTAAATAATAAAAATAACTGTACAAATAGGCACACTTGTATTCGAAAGCAGATTGTCAAAATATAAAGACGGTTTGCCGGAATACAATACAAATAAGCAGTTTTTTACCTTTCTGTCGGTCTACCTTTCTACTTCCCGCTAAGCGGAAATTTCACGAAAGTTCACGAACAGAAACGAAAATTTAATTAACCCCCTATTTGTACAGCTCTTTCTATTAGCCCGTTGTTTTTAAAGATCAGATTAGCGTGGAGAACCATTATAATATGGAATGACAAGATTGTCAATAAGCTAAATAAAACCAACAAATAGTTTGACTTTTGGCTTTATATAAGCTATAATCAAGATGACAATAAGATATTGTCAGCATTAGTTATGACAAATAATATTAATCAATAAGCATATGCTAGAAAATGTATTACAAAAAATGGGGCTCAATGAAAAGGAGATCAGTGTTTACCTAACTGCCCTCGAACTCGGCATTCAACCTGCTTCCACGATATCAAGAAGGATAAAGATTCCACGAAACACAACACGATTCCTATTAGATAAATTAGTGGACAAAGGTTTTATTAAAAAAACCATGAAAGCCAATACTCAGCTTTATTCCCCCGAAGAGCCCAAGAATCTCATTCATCAATTAGAGCAGGAGCGAGTAAACAGCAACGTTAAAATCGATGAAAAAGTAATCCAATTAGAGGAAGTTATGGCAGAGCTAGAATCTCGCTATCGACCGGAAAGCACAAGGCCAAAGGTCACCTTCTACGAAGGCGATGAAGGCCTTATAAAGGTATATGAAGACACACTGAGCTCATCGGAAACCCTTCGATCACTTGCCTCTTTCGAAAGCCTGCACGGTATTCTACCTAGTTATTTTAAAACCTACTTTGAGCGACGTACAAAAAACAAAATCGCCATCCGATCGATCCATCCGGACACCGAGCTAGCACGAAAAAGTACAGAAAACGATAAAAAGGTTATGCGTGAGAGTCGTTTGATTCCAGCTGACAAGTACTCATTCACACCCGAAATACAAATTTACGACGGTAAGGTAAGTATTACGTCTTTACGCGAAAAACTCGGCATCATTATTGAAAGTCAGGAAATTTATGAAGCCATGTCAATTACGTTTGAACTTGCATGGAACGAAGCTTCTCGTATCGACAAGAGGAAGAAGAGATCTAAAAAGTAATTAAACTTTCGTTACCTCAACCAACCAAGAAACATCGTTCAAGTCATTGAATTTAACTTGCTCTGGTTGAACACCACAAGCGGCCAAATTAGAAAGCATACTTTCCTCCGTCCATCGTACTGACCAAAAATTTTCTTTAGTGGCCACAAAACGAGAACCCTTTGGGGTAACGACGGTTTGACCTGTTTTTTTATAAAAGGTATGTTGAGCTTCTTCGGTTTCAGGGCGATCTTTATAAACCGTTAAAAATAGCTTTCCACCAAACCGTAATGCGCGATAAAAATTAGAAACAATACCAATAAAAGCAGGGTTTTGATCTAAATAAGCATCATTGTATTTGGAAATATCATCAAATTCTTCACGGAAATTACCAGAAGTGAAATAAAGGCTCCAAGCAAGATCATAACTGTTTGGCTTAAGTTCTACCTTAGAGGCATCCCCGTGAGTGACTTCAGCATTGTTTAATCCAGACTTCTGCCAGCTTTGACGGGTTTTTTCAGCCATTTCAGAGGAAATTTCAAAGCCATGGTAAGAAACACAATCAGGAGCAAATATCTCTCCGTGATATCCATCTCCACAGCCAATATCTGCAATACGAAGAGGCTTCCCTTCAAATCGCTCACGAATAATACGATCTTGAACTTGTCTAGCTTCTAAAATCGATTCGGGAACATAAGAATTATCAAGTGTCTTTTGAACGCTCTCTGATTCATACTCACCCAATTCATTTTTATGAGGAAGATTTTTTAAACGATCACGACTTTGGGTAGCAACATCATCCATGGGTGTATGATTAAAAGGTAAAGCATCTGAACTTTGATCTAACATATTAATGGTAGACATGTTTATTTGTATTATTGGTATATAAAAAGTAAGGAGAGCATATTAACATATATTTTCCTTTTTGTCAATTTGTTTAAATTTCTTATTTCTTGGTCAATTTTTCTGAAATTTTCACTAAAACATATGCAAGCATTTTAATTGCGTCACTATTCATACGAGGATGGAAAGCAATCCGAAAAGCATTATCTGAAACCGGATCATCATATTGGTCCGCAATATAAACACCATATTCCTGAGCAAGAATATTAATTTGCTTCCGATTAGCCCCCTTCAAAGAACACTCAAAAATACCATGAGCCACTCTCACATCAGGCCCATCTCTTAGGCTCCCAGGAAAAATAAAACGAAAACCAGGAAGTAAATTATCTGATTTTAATTTTCTGATCAAACGAATGAATTTTTCAGATAAAATTTGAAGAGCCTTATCTCTCTCAGAAATCAACAAAGCTTCTTCTCCATAATTCGATCGATGTGGATCAAGGGCAAGTAGCAAAGAGGTGATGTGAGCATCACCACCTGTACCATTAGCAGGCAAAATTCTCTCATGATTTTTATGACCCACAAAGGAATTTGAAAGCATTAGGAAGGAAGCATTTCGAAAATCAGTCCCCTTGTGAGCACTTCCAAAAATAACATCGGGGATCGACCCATCATATCTCGGCTGAAAGCGACCAAAAGACTGACAGCAATCTAAAATCAAATGAATATCACGTTTATCGCCTCTAAGGTTATCCCTAATTTGCATAAGGGCCTCGACTGGAAAATGCGTGCCACGACGACTAATCTCACTAACAAGCATATATTTTATATCCTCGTTTTCTTCAAGCGCTTTCATAACAGCCTCAGCATAAGAATCGTCATCCCCCTGATAAAGAGGTAGCGAATCGCCAGGAAAAACCTTAATGCCCCTTTCCTTGAGTGACGGCAAAAGACCTTTATAAACTTCAGTTGTTGTTAAAATTGCACCATTTTTATCGAGAGAGGCTGCCAAGTGGTCAAAAGCAGTGCCTCCACCCTCAGAATAAAGATGAACATTTTCAGTTAAAAAATTAAGGAAAGCCTGCTCTCCATAATGGTCGATAAGCTGAGTAGAGCAATCCCCTTGAAGCGCTTCATAAAGCTCAGAATCTTTTGTGAAAGTATCATGACTGCGGGAATAATTAGAAATCATATCCTCCGCCTCACTAATTCGTCTATCGCTAATCATCCCAAACTGAGCAGAGTCAAACCAATACGGAAGATGAAGGCCTCTTATCTCTAAACTCCGTGATTTATCAAGCCTATACTCCTCTAAAAATTGATCATCTGAATAAGCATAAGGAGATTCATCTCCAACGACATCCGACATTTCCCTAAATAAATCTGTTTTAAATATATCTTCTCGAACCCCCTTAACCCGAGGCATCGGAGAAACTATTTTTTGAATCTGCTTAGAAGCTTTATCAAGAACGGCTAATTTCATATATTCGCCTGGCTTGCTCTTAAGTCGATCAGTAACTGCTTCTTTTATTTCTGTATAGATTTTGTCGCATTCAAGTCCAAACCCTTCGCCATAATGACCAATTGCAGCACTAAGAACACTTAAAATTCCTCGATGAGTAAGACTTTCATCGCTTAAAACAAAATCATGAATTTCATCAGATGTCATTGATAAAATGCTACCCAAAAGATCAGGAGGAATACCCTCTTCCCACTGAAGTGAAAAATAAACACGTAAATAATTACTCAAAAAATTTGATCTAACTTCTTTGTCAGATAGAGAGGTTGCAAGATCTAAACAGTTTCTCAAACGAACACGCTTGCCCGAGATGCTTAAGAAAAGATCATTAATTTTTTCCTCCTCCAAAAGCTGCTGCTCAATAGAGGGTCTTTCCTCTTCACTCTGGGTAAATGTATTAAAAAAATCAACATCTGAATGAAAAAGAGAGAGAAATTTCAATTCAAGTTCAGAAGCAAAAAATTTGAAATCATTATCACTAAGAAGGGATATTGGAGTGAAAAAATCAACATCATCAAAACAAGTCTGGAGAGGGACTCTAACTCCCTTAGGCCAAAGCAAAGATAAAATTTGATTTACATTATATTCCGAAGTCTGCGATAAATTCTCTCTTTTAGCAAAATCAAACAAAGCTCTAAGAGCCAATGTTCCTCGTGGAGCAATGGTGGAAAAAACCTCTTTTTTCTCGTCTAAAGATCCAAAACTTGGATTCTGTTCACCATCTCGCCTCACCCGATAATGCATCTGTCTATTATCATGAGCCTGCTTAGTTTCTGCTTCCGTATTCGACTTACTAGTTTTTAAGAATTCAATATAGTAATCAAAAAACTTTTCAAGAATAACATCTGGTTCTAAAAGTAAAAATTCTGGATTCCCCCTCCCCTTATTATCCACAAAAGTACTCAACTTAATTTCTTTCCTTAAGAAAGAAAAAAGAAGATATTTATAATTTTCAGCAATATGAGAAGGGTAAAGAAGTGCAATCTTATCGCTAAGATGTTGAACGTACTTAGAAAAATCAACATCCCCACTTTCATCATAATCCAACAGAGTATTAACGTAAGAAAATACTAAATCAAGATCCTTCACATCTCCCTTTTCTTCCAAGCAAAGTAATCTCATCTCATTTTGAAAATTATCATCCGAAATAAGAGAGCTTAGGTTATTAACTTCAAGACTAAAATCAATTCTTAATTTTGTCTTCACAACAGCGGGAAGAGGAGAGTGATTAATAATGGACGTAGAGGTATCCATCAGGGATAAAAATTTAGGCCTTGCATTAATATGCCTCTCAGAAGCAAATCTTAAGGTAAAAACAAGCATCGAAAATGCATCTTCAAACTTAGGAATATCTAATTCCTCTCTTAAAACCTCAGAATTTTGTCCAGGGGTTAAGGACATAATAGGGGTAACTAGGGCTATATTAATTAAAAGGATAATATTTTACAATATAGTTAGTATTATGTCAAGCAATTTTACCTCCAAAAATATAAAAGCTTTTTTCGCCAAAGAATAAAAAATAATATTAAAATAAAATAATATCCAAAAAGCATCCAAAATTGCATTCCTGAAATCGATACACTCGCATAAGGAACTACCGACATCCATTCAATAATTTGAATAATATAAAAGAGAATTCCCCACGTAAAATAGGCCAGAATCAAAGCTAGCCCATTGAAGAAAAAGGAGAATAGAATCGCTAAAAAACCAAAAAGCATAGCCAATGGAATTGCAAAAGCGACCAATAGATTTGCCAAAGGGGAAATAAGAGAAAGTCGTTCAAAATTATAGATAATAACCGGCAAAGCCATTACTTGAGCCGACAGTGTCATTAAAATCGCCTCACGAACGCCAAATGTCTCAGGGAGTTTTCTAGAATAACGATCAAACAAGGGGGCGACGTAAATAAGACCCAAAACAGCAGCGAACGAAAGCTGAAAGCCAACATCCCACCACAAAATTTTTGGATTCCAAAGCACCATAAAAAACGCTGTCCATAAAACGGTTAAATGAATATTGCTTTGACGACCATAATTAAGCGCAATCAAACCCAAAATACCCATAATACTCGCACGTACCACTGCTGGGCTCGCACCTACAAACAAAGTGAATAAAGCAATGGCAACAATCGCTGAGATAAAAGCGATTCGACGAGGGAGCCCTTTTAAAATCCACATCACGAATACGATAATAATCGTAATATTATAACCACTGATCGCAATAATGTGGGTAAGCCCCGTAATATTAAATTTTTCCATCAGCTCTGGAGGGATTCCTTTTCGAGCCCCTACCAAAAGCCCTGCCTCGAAGCTCGCATAAGGCTCTGGAAACAAGCGATTGATTCGCTCCATGAATTGATTTTGTAAAAAAGACATCCCCCTCCAAAAAACACTCCCTTGTCTCGATTCAATCAAAGTAATTCTTGGTCGATACATCACACTATAAACCCCATAGCGACTCAAATAATTTCCATAATTAAATCCATCAAATTCACCAGGTGCCTGCAACTCACCATAAACCTTCACACGATCCCCATACTTGTATTGCGGATATTTATCGAGCGTAATCAAAACATCCCCATCAATTTCGAGTTTCGAATTTCGAGTTTCGAGCTTTTGCGAAGTAATCGTGTACTTAGCCTTATCGCGACGAACATCAACCCCCACAACCAAGCCAACAAACCCCTGTTTGGATTCATTGTAAAAATCAATCTGATCGGGGGTTACGCGATGTTCCGCCAAGCCAGCACGAAATAAGCCAAGACAAATAGCCAAAAGTCCCACAAGAACAACGCGGATCTTTGTGTCCGCGGGTTTTAGTAACACCAAACACCCCAGCCCAACCAAAACAACCCCAAGAGTAAACGGCTGCCAAACTAAATACAAAAGCACGCCCACTAAAAATCCGATCAGAGAAACAATGATATAAAAAGACCTTCCCATAAAAATTGGTCGGGAAGGAATTAGAGTAACCTATTTTACCTATTTTTCTAATTTTGTCAATACTTTCACCAATCGCTTCCATTCCTCAATCCCCAAATGCTCCGCACGCAAATCCGGATCAATATCCGCTTCACGTAAAATTTCTGCCATTTCAGAAGACTTCATATGAAGGCCTGCCCCCAACGTATTACTAAGTTTCTTCCGTTTTTGAGAGAAGCCAAATTTTACAATTCGTAAAAAATCTTTCAGATCTTTTTCGGAGACAAGTGGCTTTTTGTAAACCTCAATTTTCAAAACCGCCGACTCCACTTTCGGCGCAGGGTAAAAAGCTTTCGCTGGAACCATGGCAACAATTTCTGGCTTTCCGAATAATTGAGTTTCAATAGTAACCATACTTTTCCCTGTAATTCCACAAATCTTCTCCGCCACTTCTTTTTGTACTAGCAAAACCATCAAACTCGGTCGATGATCTGACTTAAGAAAATGCTTCAAAAGCGGTGATGTGATGTAATAAGGAATATTAGCAACTACCTTATAATTTCGAGTTTCGAATTTCGAGTTTCGAATTTCAAAATCAAGGATATCATCATGAATCAACTCCAAATTCTCCACCCCCCTAAAGCGATCATTCAACAAATGAACCATATCCCTATCTTTCTCAATCGCCATCACATGCTTCGCATTTTCAACCAACTGTTCTGTTAAAAATCCAGTCCCCGGCCCTACCTCAATAACATTATCGGATGATTTAAGATCAGCCGCTCCAATAATCTGATCAAACACTTTCTCATCCACCAAAAAGTTCTGACCAAAATGCTTTTTAGCCCAAAGATTGTATTCCTGAAGCAATGATTTTAGCTGATCGAGTTTAGACATAAAATAGGAAAATATTTTTGAAACGTAGCGTGCGTAGCGAGGAGTTGAAGTGGGTCTTGTGGGCCCCACGAAAAGCTCGCGAAGCTTAGCGGAGGCCTCAAAATTATTTTAACCTATATTTTGGAAAGGCCGAAAACCTTTTTTAAAGGTTTTAGGAAAAGTAGTGATTTTAGTTGATCGAGCTTATTCATAAGTTAATGATAGTGGAAAAAAGAAATATGTGGAAGACCCCGCGTCACAAGTGACGCGGGGCAATCCGTTTTGGTATAGGAGGAAGAAACTGGCGAAGCTAATAGATCGAGAAAGCGACCCCTAGCTCCAGGTAGAGTCCCCCCGGATGTTTGGCTCGAAATGAAGGAGTGCTGACGGCCAAGGCGGCCCAGCCTAATCCCGCATGGAATCGAAACTGCTCAGGCTTCAGAGAAGGCACGGTAAAGCTGAAAAGCGGACCGATGCGGTAGTGAAGTCCATGGATCTTCTCCTCAATTTCCTCATCGTAGGCGCGGAGATAGCCCAGCCCAGCGGCCAAACCAACATGCCAAAGGCCTTTGCGAGGCCCAAAACCAATGCCATACACTGCCTCAAGCAACTTGCTCGAAGCAGTGATGCCGAGGTGAAACTCATAGATCTGAACGATCGCCTCGTCGACCCGATGGAATCCCATGTTGAAGTTGGGAGCCCACACGGGAAATCGATCAACCGGCAAGGGTTGTCGCATCAACCCAATAGACAGGGAGATGAACCGACCACGCTCCTGAATACCGAGATGATACGAATCATCCGCATCAGAATCGTCAGCAGGTGGCTCTTCCGCCACAACGATATGAGGATCCGACTCCTCTTCTGCCAGCAAGAGAGCTGGGCTAAGGGTGAACGAAATCAGGACAAACAGGGAAAAGAGATTCTTCATTTCTTCCTCCAGGAAAAAATTTGTAATGCCACTTCCGAATAAACGAAAGAGCACGGTTGTTTTTTAAAGACCAAAACGGTAAAAACATTCTACAAGATTTTTATATTTTTGTCAATGAAAAATCGAATAAACAAAAAACAAAAATGATAAATAAACTTAAATATTAATTCATAATTTTCTCAATCGGAGCAATATTCGCCGCAAACTTTTTAACACCATATAACGGATTACTAAACGCCACCGTTACTAAATCCCCTCGCCTTTCAACCACCATTCCATCTCCAAAGGTGACATGTCGAATCTTATCGCCATCTTTAAACTTATCCTCCGCTGTTAAATGAACTTTTCTTTCTTCAAAAGTCTCACCAAAATCAGACGGACTTGCTGGGGCGACAAAAGAATCACCCCCACCGACACGACTCACTAAGTGGGTTGGAATATCAGAAATAAAACGAGACATTGTGTTCCGCTGAAAATCCCCAAACATCGTGCGCTGTTTCGCCGCCAATAAATAAAGTTTTTTCATCGCCCGCGTCACGCCCACATACATCAAACGACGCTCCTCTTCCAATTCCTGCGGATCAAAAATAGATCGACTATGGGGAAAAATATTTTCTTCACATCCTAAAATAAAAACATACGGATATTCCAACCCTTTAACTGAATGAAGCGTCATCATGGTCAGTGCATCCAAATTTTCATCAATGTTATCAGTATCGGCCACCAACGCGACTTCTTCCAAAAAAGAGGATAGTGAAATTTCGGGTTCCAAACCATCGTATTTTGTCGCCACCGAAGTAAGCTCCAAAATATTCTCATGACGCATCTCCCCTTCTTCCGTTCCATCAAGCAAATGAGTTTTATAATTAATATCACGAGTTATCTCACGAATCAGCTCCGACACGACCATCGTTTCACTGGATTTTTTCCACTTTTCAACCAAATGCCAAAAGTCAGACAATCGTTTTTTAGTGCCCTCATTGATTTCTGAAATCATCTCCACATGCTTTAGCACTTCCGCCAAATTAAGAGACCGCTGAACGCCAAACGCCTGCAATTTATTCACCGTCGTCTGACCGATCTTACGAGAGGGAACGTTAATAACACGAAGCAAAGAATCAGTATCGTTGATATTTAAAACCACACGCAAGTAAGCCAGAATATCTTTCACTTCTCGGCGAGCGTAAAACTTCACACCTCCAATCACTTTGTACGGTAATCCGTATCGAAGAAGAATTTCCTCCATCACACGGGATTGAGCATTCGTGCGATACAAAATCACCACATCTTTTAAGAGCACACCATCGGCTTTTAAGTTTTCAATTTCCTGAGCCGCTTTTTCTGCCTCGTTGTATTCACTTTCCGCACGCCAAACTTCAATCAAATCCCCCTCCTTGTTTTCCGTCCACATTTTTTTTGATTTACGCTGTTTATTCTTTTCAATAATCGCATCCGCCGCATCCAAAATGGGCTGAGTCGAACGATAATTCTGTTCCAATTTAACCAATTTCGCTTCGGAATAATCCTTTTCGAAATCCAGAATATTTTTAATATCTGCCCCCCGAAAACCATAAATACTCTGATCACTATCGCCAATCACACAAAGATTTCGATATTTATCTGCCAATAATTTGATTAAAACATATTGCGCATGATTCGTATCCTGATACTCATCAATATTGATAAATCGCCATCGTTCCTGATACTCATCCAGTACATCGGGATGCTCCTTAAAAAGCTTCACAACATATAAAAGAAGGTCATCAAAATCCAAAGCGTTATTTTCCTTCATCCTCTTTTCATAATCTTTATACAAATCAGCAATCAGCTGTTCGGAAGATCGAGTCGCACGCGCTCCAAAACGCTCCGCAGATCGTAATTGATTTTTAGCACTTGAGATAACAGAAAGAACCATACGTGGTTTAATTTTGTCATCATCGATCTGCCTTTCTTTAATCAAACGTTTCATAATTCCTTCCTGATCCACTGTGTCATAAATCACAAACGATTTGTCTCGGCCAAATCGATCAAAATGACGACGTAAAATTCGCACACAAATAGAATGAAACGTCCCGATCATCGGACGATTTCGATCACTATCCAAATCAAACTCCTCATTGAGCAATTGATTCACCCGATTCTTCATTTCCCCCGCCGCCTTATTCGTAAACGTCACCGCCAAGATCTGCCACGGCTGAGCCACCCCCTGTTTAATCAGATTCGCAATTCGATACGTCAACGCCCGTGTCTTTCCACTCCCCGCCCCCGCCACAATCAAAAGCGGACCCGCCAAAGTTTCCGCCGCCTCACGCTGCCGATCATTGAGTCCATCTAAAAAAGTCATAGCTGAAATAAGATACTATTTGATCAACTGATGAGCAAGTACTTGAACCTATTACTCCTCCATCCCCTCTAAACTAACAAAAGCACCAAACAACTGATTACGAATTCGCTCCACCTCTTTCCAATCCCCTTTTTCAGCTGCCTGATTCAACTTTTCCACCGGCCATTGAACCCGATCACAAGAGTTATTTCGCACGACTAACGGAAAGTTGGATAAATCCTCGGACTCATCCAAGACTCTTTCTAAAAACGCTGACATGCTAAAGCCGTTTCGTTGAGTCACTTTTTTCTGGGAGTTAATCATTATTAAGGGGCAACTTAAAATGGACCTCTATTTTAATTATTTGCCCTACTTTGTCAATTTCTTCCGTCCAAATTCACTGCAAATCGGACACTTCCCAGCATCATGCCCTCGCGCGGGGCAATGTTCACGTCCAAAGAATATCATCTGAAGATGCAGCTTGTTCCACAACTCCTTTGGAAACAATCGTTTCAAATCTTTTTCCGTTTGAGTCACGTTTTTCCCATTCGATAGCCCCCATCGATACGCCAGCCGATGAATATGGGTATCGATTGGAAATGCCGCATACCCAAAAACCTGACTCATTACTACACTCGCCGTTTTATGACCCACTCCTGGTAAGGATTCCAATTCCCCAAAAGACTCTGGCACTTTAGAATGATGTTTTTTAACCAAAATCTGAGAAAGGGCTTTGATATTTTTAGATTTCGCTGGCGACAAGCCAACAAGCTTAATAATTTCACGAATCTTAATCACAGGAAGCTTCGCCATTTTTTCAGGAGTATTTGCCAATTTAAACAAAGTAGGAGTCACCTTGTTCACCGATTTATCAGTCGACTGCCCAGAAAGCAACACCGCCACCAAAAGCGTGTAAGAATCTTTATGACTCAATGGGATAGGAGTCTTTGGATAAAGTTTCTCAAGAATTCCAATGATTTGTTGAATTTTTTCTTTCTTGGTCATGCATAAATTATAGCTTCATAATATCAAGACGTCATTAAAACATTAAAAAACCTTGCAATAAGAGAAAAAATAGGTAAAATACGTAAGCAATCTTTGCCTCCTGATCAGTCGGGACGCTGTTTAATCCATAAAGATATAAAACATCATGGCTAAAAAAGTAATCGCTAAACGCGAGGTGGTAATTATCACCAGTAAATATGAGCTAATGCTTATATTAAACCCGGAACTTCGAGAGTCCGAGGTTGATAAGAAGCTCAAAGAAATCACCGATATGATCGAAAAAGCGGATGGTAAAATTCTCCACGAAGATTTTTGGGGCAAAAGAGATTTTGCTTATCGAATTAAAGGAAAGAGTCAGGGTTACTACATGGTTTACAACCTAGATCTCACAAACGTTTTCATTGCTGAATTAAGAGAACACCTTCGTATTGATAAAGAGGTGGTTCGTTCAATGTTGATCAAGCTTGATGATGATCATGTTTACACAAAATTCGACTTAACCGCTGAACCTGTTGAAGATAAAAAATCTTCACGACC
>CBDUQS010000029.1:0-15533 GCA_965369815.1 uncultured bacterium
GAGAGATGAGGATACTATACTATTAGATGCGGAGATTGAGCGACACGTTGAGCAGGATATTCAGACTATAGAAGACAATCAATTGCTCAGGGGTATTATTAATAAAGAGTTTTTTTCCATACTGGAAGAAGACTTTGGACCATTTGAAGAGCCAATTGATGAAGATTACGATGATAATTGGCTAGAATGTGAAAATTATGTGGTTGACAATTTAGTAGAAGGCCCCGAAGAAAATCAGTAGATTTCCCCTTCAACCATCTCAATCATTCCTTTATAATGATCGTGCTTTTTTAAGGAGCTTAATCCTTAATCCTTACCGCTTAATCCTGAAAATAAATGATCGAATACCTAGAATTCTCAAAAATGTCCGATGAAGAAGCGGCAAAGACTTTAAAGGAATATAAAATTGCTTTAACGGTCGAAGAAGCACGAAAGATAGAAACCATTTTAGACCGTGCACCAACACTAACCGAGGCGATCATGTGGGGAATTCAAGGGTCAGAGCATTGCTCATACCGAAGCACTCGTCCGCTTTTAAAAAAATTACCCACCAAAGCACCGAATGTCATTCTGGGGCCAGTGGAAGATTCAGGCGTAATCGAAATCGCGCGTGACGGCAAAGATAGATGGGGGCTGATTATGTCTCATGAAAGTCACAATCACCCCAGTCAAATCGTCCCTTACGAGGGAGCGGCAACGGGAATCGGCGGAAACGTTCGTGATGTGTGTTGCATGGGGGGAAGGGTAATTGGTTGCTTGGATTCATTGCGCTTCGGAAATTTAGAAAAAAACGAATCCCGTCAGATCGCCAATGAAGTGATTCGTGGAGTTGCGGGGTACGGAAATCCAATCGGTGTTCCAAACTTGGGTGGAGACGCTCGTTTTGGTGACGCTTTTAACGACAATTGCTTGGTGAACGTTCTTACAATCGGTTTGGTGAAAGAAAGTGAGATCATCCACTCTTTCGTGCCCGATGAGGCAGCGGAGGTGGGGTACGACATTATCACCGTTGGAAAGCCAACCGATAACAGTGGAATGGGAGGGGCTTCGTTCGCGAGCGTAGAATTAGACGAAGACGACAAAGAGGCAAATAAGGGGGCAGTACAAGAACCCAATCCATTTCTAAAGCGTCATCTACTGGCATCTTCTTACGATTTATTTGATCGACTCAAGGAAATGGGCAAGTTGGATAAGGTCGGTTTTAAAGATATGGGGGCTGGCGGAAACATGTGCTCCACTGTTGAATTAGTGGCGAAGAAGGGGATGGGAGCGGAGATTGATTTGGAAAAATTTCCCGTTGGGATGGAAAATCTGCACCCCAGTGTGATCGCTTGTAGTGAAACTCAGGAACGTTTTGCCTGGGCGTGTCACCCAGAGCTCACTCAAATGATCCTCGATCATTACAACAAGAAATGGGAGCTCGGATCAGTCGCCGAGGGCGCTCGTGCGGCGTTGGTAGGAAAGGTAACCAAAGACGATCGCTATGTGCTTTGGTATAAAGGTGAAAAGATATGCGATGCGAAAGCGACCGATATTACTGAAGGACTTTTATATGACCGAGAAGTTAAGGAGAAAAAATTTGAAGGCAAAGAACCAGTGATTGATGAGGATAATCTTGATGTGAACAAAATTTTTGTTCAACTTTTAGAATCAGAGAACATCACCAGTCGTCATCATATTTATAATAAATACGACAAAAACATTCAGGGAAATACGATCATCGAATCAGGTGAGGCCGATGCAGGAATGGTAGCACCTCTTTTAGAAAAAGAAGGGGTTTCAGAGAAGGTTCAGAAGACAGGCGTGGCCGTCACGCAAGATGGAAACTCTCAATATTCTAAAATTTCTCCTTATTGGCAGGCGGTGAATGGGGTGGTGGAAGCGATGAGAAATATTTCCGCTGTTGGTGCGACTCCCATTGCTTTGACCGATTGCCTGAACTATAACAATCCTGAAAAACCAGAGTTAATGTGGGAGCTTACACAGGGAATTGAAGGGATTATTGATGCCTGTCATGGACTTCCATTAAAAGAATATCCCGATCACCCAACTCCGATTATCTCTGGAAACGTTAGCCTGTATAACAGCATCGATGTAACCGCAATGATTGGATGTTCTGGGGTAATCAAAGATTACGAAAAAGCAATTACGATGCAGTTAAAGGGAGCAGGGAATCGTTTGTTTTTGATCGGTGAACGAAAGAATGAATTGGGTGGAAGTGAGTTTTACAATTTACTGGGGCATGTGGGCGCCAATGTCCCAAAACCCGATCTGGCACAGGCAAAAAATGAAATCCATACGATGATCGATGCAATCGACGCTGGGCTCATCCAATCGGCTCACGATATTTCCGAAGGAGGTTTATTGGTAACACTGGCTGAAATGACCATGCCTCACGCTCGTTTGGGTGGTGGGGGATTAGGAGTTCGGGTTGAGATTGGAAATGTGAGTAGTGAAAAGTTAACTCCTTCTCAAAAAGCCTTCTCTCAAACGGGTGGATTCGTGGTTGAAGTGAAGCATGATGACGTGGAAAATTTCAAAAAACTCTTTGAAAAATCCAATATTACCCCAATTTTCCTCGGAGAAGTAACTAATGAACCTTCTTTTGAGGCAACTCATGGCGGAGAACCGTTCGTAATGCAATTTTTAGAAAATCTTCAGGAATCTTATTTGGGAAGTTTGGCGAAAAAACTCAAATAAGAGTGTAATAAAAGGTCAAAACATTTGTATTAATAAACACAGGCTTTACATCATAAATCATAAATATTATGACTGAATTTAATTGTCATCCTGAGCGTAGCCGAAGGATGAACAAAAAATGTATACAACTACTTTCTTTTGTAATTGGGGTTTTTCTATTAGTCCCAGCAACTTTTGCGATGACTTCTACTTCGACAAGTAGTGGTTATAACGCTCCAATTCTTAAGACATCTATGAATTTTTCAGCTCGCGTGGAGAATGGAAAAGTTTATACAAGCTGGACACCTTACGCGCCAAGCGGATTCAATTATTACAAGGTAGTTCGCTCGACCACAAATCCAGATCCAGTTTATCCCGATGACAGTTATATAAAAGCAGATGGAAATCCAGATGCATCCAGTTACATTGATGGAAGCCCGAAATCAGGAATCGCTTATTATCGTGTTTGTTCCATTGCTAAGCCCAATCGATATTGTAGTAATGTTGTCAAAATTGGAGGCGTGGCTGATGCGCCAAGAATGTGCACCATGGAATATGCCCCCGTGTGTGGAAAAGATGGAAAGACTTATAGTAATCGATGTGTTGCAGGAGATATTGGGGTAGTTCATGAGGGCGAATGTGATGCGCCAAGAATCTGCACCCTTGAGTACGCACCTGTTTGTGGTAAAGACGGAAAAACTTACGGAAACAAGTGCCAGGCAGGACTTATCGGAATTGCTTATGAGGGAGAATGCAAGGCTCCTGAGCCGATTACAGCTGCCGATATTACCCTTGTTGGATCGGTAAACGATGGATATTTAAAATTGGAATGGGTAATTGATGGAGAATCTCCAAAGGGATTCAAAATTGCTAAAAGCACTGCGAACGAAAATCCAACGTATCCAGTGATGAGTGGTGATACTTATAAATATTTAAGCAATTCAGGCACTCGTTCTTATCGAGACTTTGGCGTAACAGCAGGAAAAACTTATTACTACCGTGTTTGCCAATACGATGGAAATGGAAAGTGCTTGAGTTACAGTAATGCGATTAAGCTAGCGCTCTCAACGAGCTTCACATCAGTAAAAGAAGAGCCAACTTACACAAAAGAAGCGGTGGCAGGCTCATTAAAAGACATCAGTTATCATCAATATAAGGGGGCGATCGAATATTTAAAGAGCGAAGCGATTGTTGAGGGTTATGAAGATGGGACTTTCAAGCCCGACAACACCATCAACCGCGCTGAGTTTATGAAGATTGTAGTAGGTGCTAAATACAGCTCCGATTACATTAACGTGAGTGCAAGGCGAAACTGCTTTTCCGACGTTCGAACCGATTGGTTTGCTCCTTATATTTGTATAGCAAAAGATGAAGGGGTCGTGGGTGGATATCCCGATGGAACCTTTAAGCCAGGACAGACAATCAGCTTTGTAGAGGCAGCTAAAATTCTATCAGAGGCTTATGGATTAAGCGTAACGAAGGGTGAAAATTGGTATGAAGGCTATGTTAAAGCACTTCAAGAAGAAAATTATATCCCTTCAACAGTAGGAGAACTCAATAAAAACATCACTCGTGCAGAGATGTCTGAATTGATTTGGCGTATTAAAGAACAGAAAAGAGATCAGGCTTTTTCAAAATTAATCGTAGGAGATGTGGTAACCGATAGTGGAGAATATGCGGGATGGAAAAAATATGATGGCGATGGCTTCACCTTTTATCACCCTAATTGGTATCAGGGGATGAACTGGGGGCGAGTAACCTTAACAGAAGAGTTGGATTTTTATCAAAATTTCGGCACTTCAGGCTACATGGCGATCGATACTTACATGCATGTTTACACAAGGGCGGGTTCAGATCTAAATACAAGTGTTTGGTTCCAGCATCCATTTCACTCCTCTCAGGAAATGACGATCAATGGCGTAAAAGTACTCAAGCGTCGCTACAGAGCCCCTCGCGGTACTGTTGTAAACGGGCGTGCAGTGGGAGAGAATGAAAACATCGTTATCTACACCTATCAATTAGGTGACAAGGTAGCAGCGCTTCATTATTTCAATGCCCATGGCAGCGAGCTTAGAGACGTTGATATTTTCCACAAGATTGCAGAGAGTTTTCGAAAGAACTAAATCAAACTGAAGACTTAATTGAAGACCCAATTGATTGATGGTAAGATATAGCTCCATCAATCGGGTCTTCGATGGGCCCACAATTGGAAACTATGAATAATTTATTCCTTTTCACCGGTGAAGAAACCTTGTTGCTTTATGAGCAGACCAATTCATGGAAAAACGCTTTTAAAGAAAAGCATGAAGGGGATATGAATTTAATCACAATCGATGGGGTCGCCACTGAAGTTGGGGATATTATCGCTCAGATCGAGACCATGCCTTTTCTTGGTGATAAGCGTCTTATTTTTATTGAAGGACTTCCTGAAGCTCCAAAAACACGAAATGCCGATAAAGTGACTAAAAAAGATGAGGCCCGCGAAAAGGAGTTAAAGAAATTAGTCGATTATTTGGAAAAGATTCCAGAAACATCCGTGGTGGTTTTTGTTCAATCAAAACCCGATAAGCGAAAGGGGTTGTACAAAAAAATTGTTCAACTTGGCAACGTGAAAGAGTTTGAGCAAATCGGTGGATCTACTTTGAATCAGTGGGTTCAAAATCGCGCTCGTAAATACAATACGTCGATCGATTTTAGCTCCGCGGAATATTTCACCTCACTCACGGGTCAAGATCTATGGAGAATCGATCAGGAGTTGAAAAAATTGGGTTCTTATTGCCACGGAAGTCCGATTGATCGAAAGGCTATTGATCATTTAGTGATTCCTACTATCGAAGCGAATGTATTCCATTTAACCGATGCTTTGGGAGCTCGGGATCACAAGAAAGCCATTCAAAACCTTCATCGTTCAGTATCAGCAGGGGAAAACCTCCGTCAGGTATTTTATATGATCGTCCGCCAATTCCGTTTGTTTTTGCAAATCGGTGGCTATTTAGGGAATTACCCAACGTCCACCCCAAACAGTGTTGCTACTTCCCTTAAAATTCACCCCTTTGTTGCCAAAAATACAATGGCTCAATTGAGTCGCTTTAAAAGTCCAGAGCTTAAAAAGGCGTACGAAAGACTCCTAGAAATCGATGTCGCCTTAAAAACCAGTGGCATCCGCATCACCACTGAAGATCAGGAGGAATTAGTAATGGCGATTGAACGGTTTATTTTGAAGTTCTGTACGAAAGTTTAAAACATCATCACTAGAATAGATCCAAGGATAAGAAGATACGCGCTGAATGATTTAAGCGTGTGTTTTTCAAGGAATTTCAAAAGCCAACTAATCGAAACAAGGCTGACGACAAAAGAGGTGAATGCTCCCACTAAAGTGAAGGTTAGGTCGGGAATCACTGCTCCATTGCGAATTGAGAAGAGGGCGTAAACGTTTGCCGCTAAAATAGCGATTCCACCGAGCATAAACGAGAAGCGAGCCGCCGCGTCACGCTTGAGCCCCATCAGCATTCCAGTAGCAATAGTGGTACCTGCTCGGGAGACGCCAGGAATCAAGGCGAGAGCTTGGGCAGAACCGATAATCAATGACTTTTTAATTCCAACCGTTTCATGCGTATTGTGCTTCCCTTTCCATTCAGCATATAAAAAGAAGATGGCGATCAAAATCAAAAAGGTTCCAATGTAAGCAAGCTGCCTAAATTGATTGCCAATCGCTCCACCAAACATCAATCCAGCTAGAATGGCGGGAATCGTTCCAATAATCAGCTTGAGCGCTAGGCTGTTTTTGTTTAATTTCCATTTAATAAGCATGTGCCACATTTCCCTAAGAACATGAATCCAGTCTTTCCAGAAGAAGATGAGAATCGCAAGCAATGAGCCACCGTGGAGGAAGATATCAAAAAGCTCCAAATCAATCGCACCAATCGTATTGGGTAGCTTAAGAAAATGTTCCATAATTGCCAGATGTCCGGAACTGGAAATTGGCAGGAACTCTGTGATTCCCTGAATCATTCCTAAAATAATCGCACTCATTTCAGGGCTGGCGTAAAACTTAGTTTCATAAATCAAAGAGGCGGCGTAACCCGTGAGAATATAGCGCGGCATTCGGCCAAAAAGAACACCAATAGTAAATTTCCAAAAAGACATTTCAAAAATACCCGCTGTCCAGGTAACAATTTTAAAAGGAATAGGGGTAAGTCCCGCAAGAATTACTCCCCACACACCATATTTTTTTATAAATATCTCCCCTTTATCCAGTCGAGTTTTCCCAAAAAGCCAGATCACAACAGGGTGACCAAGATATTTTCCAAGAAAGTATCCAATATAAGAACCGATTAAAGCAGCGAACAGAACATAAATCAAAATGGTCTTAAAAGAAAGCCCCATCGCGGTTCCAATGGCCACGAACGCGTCGGCAGGAATAGGAAAAATAAATTGCTCCAGTGTGGTTAAAGTAAAAATCCCCCAATAGCCATAGGTTTCAATCACATTCCGAACCATTTCCATTAATTGATGCATAGTTTAAAGAGGCGAGAGGCGAGAAGCGAGAGCGAATAACGCTCTGAATTCTCGCCTCTCGCTCTGGTTATTTATTCCAAATCATCCTCCTCTTCACTGTCAGGCTCGGAAAGGCGGGTGATCAAAACAGTTCCAATCTTTTTCTTGCTCATTTCTTTTACCTGAAAAATAAGGTTTTCAAAAATGATTTTTTCACCCAACTTTGGAAAGCGATGGAGTTCTTCAAGGATTAGAAGGCTAATGGTTTGATGCTCTGGGTAATCCAGCTCAATATCGAGAGTTTCGTTAAGTTCTTCAATATCCGCTTCTCCTCGAGCTTCCCATTCATTCTTACCAATAGGACGAATCATCTTTTCCTCACGATCTTGCTCATCCACAATATCTCCTACAATTTCCTCCAGAATATCTTCCATCGTAATCAAACCAGCGGTTTCGCCGTGCTCATCCACCACAATCGCCAAGTGCTGACGACGACGCTGAAATTCATGAAATAGTTTACTGATTGATTTTGTTTTAGGCGTGATAATGAGGGGTTTAAATTTAAAATCAGCCAAGGTTTTATTTTTTTGAGGATCATGTAGAAATTGAAGAATGTCGTGAACGGTTACAATACCGATAACATTATGAATCGAATCTTTGTAGACAGGAATTCTTGAATGAGAATGATTTAAAAAGAATTGAACGGTGTCATGAACAGAAGTGTCGACCCTGAGCATTTCAATATCCTTTTTAACAGTCATCACTTCTTCTACAGTGGTATCGGTGAATTCCAATACATTTTCAATTAATTCCTGCTCCTGCTCCTCAATAACCCCTTCTTTAGTCCCAATATCAACCATCGCCAAAAGTTCATCTTCACTCACTGAATGAAGAGGTTGGCGGAGTCGTAAGCTGGCGATGAGGCCTTGAGTGAACTTTTCAAAAATCCAAATAACAGGGTAAAGCCCTTTGGTGAGCCATAGTAATGGATAGGCAAAGATTCTTGCAAAGCGTTCAGAATATTTTTGAGCGAGTGTTTTAGGGGTGATTTCACCAAATACAAGCACAACAAGAGTTAGAACCCCCGTTACTATTCCGATGGCAGAATTTCCAAAAGCGCCAATCGCCCAAACAGTTGCAATAACGGTGGCTAAAATATTTACTAAATTATTGCCAATAAGAATGGTAATAAGTAAACGTTGAGGCTTACTTTTTAGCTTCCAAATAGCCTTGCTTCCAAATTTACCATCCTTTCGAATGGCGCGAACCTTGGCAGGTGAAAGGGAGGTTAAGGCAATTTCCGCCCCAGAAAAAGCTCCAGAAAGGAGAATAAGAAGTGCAAGAAGCAAGAGTTGTGAATACACAGTTTGTTTTGTTAAATTAAGTACAATTAATCTTAGCAAATTGGGGGGGAATCGCAAGAGAACTTGTGATATAATCCATCTTGCATGAAAAATAGCTTAAAACAACTCAAACAAACCGTCCTTCACGCCATTCAAAAGGCAGGTTTTGAAGTAGACGCATCCGATCTTCATATCGATAAAACCAAAACATTGGAGCACGGCCATTTCGCCACCAATGTCTGCATGCTGTTATCGGGTCAATACGGAAACCCACGAACAATTGCCGAAAAAATTGTGGAGGAATTGAAAAAAAATGAAATGTTTACACAGGTGGATATCGCGGGCCCCGGCTTCATTAACATGTTTGTTGAACAAAATTTTTACTCAACAATTCTTCAGGAAACCATATCCAATTTAGATGATTATTTGAACGAGGAGTTGGGTGTCGAAAAAGATAAATCAATGTTAATCGATTACAGTCATCCGAATATCGCCAAGCCAATGGGCGTTCATCATTTACTCTCCACAATCATCGGTGATTCCATTAAAAAGATATACAAAAAGAGGGGATACAAGGTGATCGCCGACAACTTCATTGGAGACATGGGCACTCAGTTCGGAAAATTAATTCATGCCGTTAAAAATTGGGGTGATTTAGAGGAAATTGAAAAAGATCCCATCCCTGCTTTGCAAAAACTATACGTTCAGTATCACATCGAAGCGGATAAAGACGTAGAGATGGACGACGAAGCGCGCGCAGAATATAAAAAATTCGAAGACGGCGATAAAGAAAGCCGAAAGTTATGGGAAAAGATCGTGAAATGGAGCTTAATGGAAATCCAGCCAATCTACGATCGTTTAGGAATTGAATTTGACGAAATGAACGGAGAAAGTTTTTACGAAGATAAAATGCAGCCAATCCTAGACGAAGGCCGTGAAAAGGGGATTATCGTCGACGGAGAAAAAGGCGCGTGGATCATTAAGCCCGATGACCCATTAAACGACGTCCCCGCTGTGGTTCGTAAATCCGATGGCACCACCCTTTATATCACGCGTGACATGGCTCGAATACAACATTGGGAAAAGGAATGGCACCCCGATTTAATGGTAAACGTGGTAGACACCGCTCAGGAATTTCACTTCCGAAAACTTTTCGAAGCCGCTCAAAAATTAAATCTTACAACCGCCACCAACGTGCACGTTAAATTCGGACGCATGAGCTTTAAGGATGGATCGATGAGTACACGAAAGGGGAATATTATTCTACTCAATGAACTCTTGGACGAAGCCGAAAAAAGGTCATTTGATATGATCAACGAAAAGGGGGTTGAGATGTCTGAAGATGAGAAAAAAGAGCTAGCCCGCATCATGGGGATCGGAGCCGTTAAATACAGTATCCTCCATCAGAATCGAATCAGTAATATGACATTCGATTGGGATCAGATTTTAAGCCTAGATGGAAACAGTGCCCCTTACCTTATGTACACTGTAGCCCGCGCAAAATCCATTCTCCGAAAAGCCGATGTGAAACTGTCGGACACAGAAGATTATGATTTGGTTTTATCCGACGCCGCCGAAACTAAGGTAGCTTTAGATCTATTGCAATATAGCGAGGCATTAGCGCGCGCAGCCGAAGAATTCAAACCCAATCACATCGCCAATTTCCTCTACAATCTCGCCCAAAATTTCAACACTTTCTACAACGCACTACCAGTAATAAAAGAAGAAGACGAATCCCTCAAAAAATCCCGTTTGCTCATTATCAGCTCCGTGATTACGGTGATGGAAGACGCGTTTGAATTGCTGGGGTTGGAGGTGCCGGAGAAGATGTAGGCCGCTTCGCGGAAATCCGAAACTCTAAACTCTAAATTCGAAGGTTTAGTATTTTATATCTAAATATTTTTTCGAGTTTTGAATTTCGTGTTTCGAGTTTTTAGTCTTCCGCATGCTTAATCACCTCCAACTCTTTCCCACTCTCCAACGCATTATAAAAAATCGGCACCATCACAAGGGTTAGAACGGTCGCAAAAATGATTCCAAAGAAGATCGCCCAGGCCATGTCGACCCAGAAACTTCCTGCCCATACCAGTGGCAATACACCAGTGGCAGTAGTAATAGTCGTCAGGAATATTGGCTGAAGACGCTCTTTGCCCGATTGGACAATGGCATCTATTTTTTCCATACCCGCACGAATATTGTTGTTGATTCGGTCGATCAGTACGATCGCGTCGTTCACAACGACTCCCATCAGCGCCACGATTCCAATGAAGGCAGGGAAGGAGAAGCTTCGTCCGATGGCCGCCATTCCAAAGAACACGCCAATGAAGGCAAGTGGTAGGGTGAAAATAATAATAAGTGGCTGCCTAAAGGAGTTGAACTGAAGCACGAGAATGAAGATAATCAAAATGAGTCCCACGTACATCGCACCGAACAGACTATTGAAAGATTCCTGCATTTCCTGGAATTCACCTCCAAAATCAAGCTCCATCCCAGAAGGAATTTCGATGTTCTCCAGTCGATCCTGAAGATCCTGACGAATGTCTTCCGCTATGTAGCCCGATTCCGCGAAAGCTCTCACGTTCACAACCGTTTCCGCGTCTCGATGGCGAATGACGGTGATGGTGGGCTCAAGGCTTATTTCTACCAATTCACTAAGAGAAACTTGCCCTTTTGGCGTCATGATCAAAAGTCGTTTGATTTCGTCGATATTCTTAGGGCTCAAGTCGCATAAGGTGAGTCGATCACGTTTAGAGATGAGTTGATTGAATTTATCTTTTACACAAGAGTCATCACGGAAATCGAGCCGTACGACGATAGGGGTTTCGTCACCCCCTTTAATGATTTTGACGTTATTAGATCCATAAACCGCGGTTCGCAGTTCAGAGGCGAGTTGGATGACTGAGAGGTTGTAAAATTCAAGTTGTTCACGCTTTACGTTAAAGTGGAATTCACCCGTTCCATGAGAAACATCAATATCCTCATCGCGAGCGCCTTCGACTTGTCGAAGCTCATTTTCAACCACCTTTGCGAAGCTCTCGAGCTCTTGAAAGTCATCTCCAGTAATTCGTACTTCCACATCAGCTCCCACAGGAGGGCCGGTCTGAAGATCGTTGACGGTGATTTTTGCGCCTTGAATAGTTTTAACCTGTTGTCGGAGGATTTCGCTGATATCAAAAGCTTGCATGGTGCGAAGATCTTTCTCGAGCAAGTTAACGGTAATACTGGCTTTATTACCACTAGTGGTTCCGCCTAAACTCATGCTCTCTGGGCCTTCCGAGGTGAAAGCGAGTGCTCCACCACCAACGATGGTTACAAAGTTATCAATTTCGGGGAGCTTAACAATATAATCCTCTACCTTCTCCGCAATTGCCAATGTGTCGTTTAGCTCAGAACCCAGAGGACCATCGATTTCAACAGTGAAATAATCACCATCCCATTTGGGGAACATCTGAACCTGCATAATCCCTACAAAAGGGAAGGAGACCGCAACTAAAGAGGTTAAAACCATTCCGATTACCCAAGCACGACGCTTGCGTTTTGAATGCAAAACATTGTGTATTTTTTTGCCATACCATTTTTGAAAAGGCTTCATAATACGACTTAGTAGCGGTGGTTTTGATTCCTCACGTTTAAAGTTTCGAAATAGATGAGCTGCCATTCCAGGGAGTAAAAAGGTAGACACAAAAAGGGAAGCGAATAGCGTCACCGTCACCGTTCGTGGAATATGCGACATATACGAACCCATAATCCCTGGCATGAGTGCCATGGGAATGAAGGCGGAAATGGTGGTGAAGGTACTGGAAATAAGAGGAATTTTATAAGTTCGAATCGCCATAAGCGCTGAATCCGTTGAATTCATTTTTTTGTCTCGCAGATTTTCATGCACTCCTTCCATCATAATAATCGACGTATCAACGATCAGTCCAAGCGATATAATAAGTGAGAAGAGAACGAGGAAGTTGAATGTTTCGCCCGTAAGATAAAGAACCATGAACGAAATAAAGAAGATAACAGGAATGCTCAGTGCGGCGAGCATCGCTTCTTTCGCTCCCAGAGCGATGAAAAGCAGGAGGAAGATAATCGCAATCACCTGAAGACCACTGGTTCCTAAGGTTCCAATATCTTCACGAATAAAAACAGAGTTATCACCTGTGGTCAGAATCTCGGTGGATGGAGGTAGAACTTCACGCTCAAACTTTTCAACCACCTCTTTGGCATCGTCTGTCATTTCAATAATACTGGCACCCGTTTTCTTAAAAACCTGAATGGTAACAGAGGGGCGGAACAGCCCCGTGGATTCTTGGTAAATTTTAGTAATGGAATTCTTTTTTCCAAAAACTTCTCGAACTTCTGCAATGTCTTTTAAATAAATATTACGGCCTTCTCGGTTGGCGATAGGGAGGTTCATAAGGTCCTCTTCGCTTTCCAATTGACCTTTAAGAGAGGTCTGATAATAGAAATCTTTAATCAGAACACTCCCCATTGGGAAGTCGATGTGATTGCTTTGAATCGCCTGAGTAACTTCTCCCAATGAAAGGCCGAGGCCTTCCAGTGATTTAATGTCAATCAAAACCTGCATCTCCTTGCTTTCGATGCCTGAAACAACCGCCTTAGAAACACCGTGAATCCCTTCTAGCTTTTCTTCAAGCTCTTCGGCATAGCTTTCAAATTCTTTAGGGGTTAGATTCCCAAGGAGTGAAAAGGTAATCACAGGAAAATCATTGGTTCTGATTTCGCTGACAATGGGGTCGCTCGCTTCTTCGGGTAGATCAGTTTTAGCATTTTCTACCTTATCTCGTAGTTGCCGAAGCGACTCAGTCAGGTCGGCAGAAGCTTCAAATTCAACCACAATGGAAGCAAAGCCTTCACTCGAACTGGAGGTTAAAAGCTTTAGGTTGTCGAGTGTTTTTAAATGCGTTTCCATCTTGTCAGTGACAAGCTCTTCAACATCCGATGGAGTCGCGCCAGGAAAACCAACAGCAACGAGACCAAGGGGTATTTCGACTTCCGGATCAGATTCCAGTGGCATCGAAGTGAGCCCAAACACTCCTCCAATCGCAATAGCAATCAAGGCAATCATGGTCAGTCTCCACTTTTTCACAAAAAATCCCCACGGCGAATGTTTCACTGAATCAATCTGTGCTTGTACAAATTTGTTGTTCATAGTAAGTAGCGAGTCCCGCACACGGGACCCTATTGAAAAGGCTTATTGATTGTCAGGAATCTGAGGGGTTGGTTTGTTTAAAATGCTCACTTGAGTTCCTTCTTTTTCAATCAGTCGTCCTCCTTCACTAATAATTTCATCGCCAATCGAAAGGCCTCCAAGTACTTCAACATAGTCACCCACAATATCTCCCACAGTGATTGAGGCTTTGGCGGTTTTACGTCCATCTAACTTCCAAACAAATATTTCTCCCGGCAGAATGTGCAAAGAGGGGAGCGGAACGAAGATTCGTTCTCCGTTATAAACCGTTTTACCGGTTTTAAAGGTCAATTTAACAATCTCTCCTGGACGAAGAGACTCACTAGTGTGACTGAGCTCTACTTTATATTTTTTAGTAATAGGGTCAGCGCTGGGTGAAATAGCACTGATGATAGTTGATTCTCCGTTTTTATTAATGGTAACAACATCTCCAATTTTAACCTTTCTCACGTCTTCGGAAGAAAGATAGGAAACCAAGTTGAGCTCAGAATCGTCTTCGACAGTAATCAATAAAGTTCCTGGATTGATTTCTTCACCTGTTTTAATGTGAATGTTTACAACCTTACCTGCAAAAGGAGCTTGAATATTAAGCTTATTTTTTGTGATCCGTGCTTGGTCGTAATTACCGTAAGCACTGGTCACAGAGCTTTGCGCACTCACCTTACTTAAATCAGCAGAACGAGCTGAGTTTTCTAGGGCGTTCTCAGATGCCTCAACCGATTGTCGGGCATTTCGCTCAGTGGATTTCAGTTGTTCAATCGTGGCATTGTACGCTGCTTTTGCATTCAAAACCGTCTGAGAGCTACCATTGCTTTCTTGAATAGCGTTTTCTAATGCATCTTTTGTAGAGCGAAGCGCGTTAAGCGTGGTTTGAATAACGCCAAGCTGAGCAGTGATAGCAGTGGTGTCAGCAATCAGTGTTACTTGAGTATATCCTGCGCCCGTTACAGAGTTATTAAGCGTATCAAGCGTTTTTCGAAGCGCATCCTCGGTATTAATAAGAAGCAGAAGTGCTTTATCGTAAGAGGGACTGTAGTTTTTAATCAATTGATCCACTTGCTCCAAAATTCGTTCAGTATCGGAAAGAGAGTTAAGCTTCGCAATTCCAAGGTATTTTCTAAATCCAGAATCAACATATCGATAAGCGTCCGAAACACCAATAATCTTATTGGCCGCATTAAAAGCGGTTTGAACAGTAGGAAGACTGCTGGCAATGGCATTCTCAACGTTGGTTTCAGCAGAAGATATACCCAAACTACTGTTTAGCTCAGCAGCTTTAAGGTTCTCTTCGGCTTGCGCTTTTAAGGTTCGGTTTTGCCGAACAACATTCTGAAGATTGGTTTTTGAGCTCTCTAATGAGATTTTAGCCGCTTCAATACTATTTTCAGCTGATAGCTTTGTGCTTTCCAGTCCAATCTGAGCATTACGAAGCGTGCTTCCCGCGGTGTTGAATGAAGAATTCACAGCAGAAGAGCTTAGCTTTACAAGCAGGTCGTTACGAGAAACGGTGTCACCCCCTTTCACCAAAATAGAATCAACCTTCCCTCGAATTTCAGAGGTGATTCGGCTGATTTGATGGGCAAAAACATCCCCAGTGACCGTGAATTCCTGCTGAAGTCCCGGTTGAATCTCCGTAGAGACAACTTCGGGAAAATAAGTTTTTTGAATAACCTCCTCTTCTTTTTCACAACCGCTTAAAAAAACGCATGCGCTTACAATCTGACCCAACCGTTATCTACGGCATTGAAAATTTTGATGGAAATTTAAAACGTATACATTTACGCACCTCAACACCATATAATACCTATACA
>CBDUQS010000030.1:0-15278 GCA_965369815.1 uncultured bacterium
AAAACTAAATAAATAAAATTAAATCATGTTAAAGAAAATCATCAATGCAGTATTTGGAGAGTTTAATGATAAGGAATTAAAAAGAATTCAGCCACTTGTTCCTCAAATTAATCAAAAAGAAGAGGAATATCAGAAGCTTTCCGATGACGAACTCAAGGCAAATACCGAAAAATTCAAAGAGAGAATCCAGAAAGGCGAAACCGTTGATGATCTTTTAATTGAAGCTTTTGCTACAGTTAAAAATGCCTGTCGTCGTATGATGGGGCAAAAATTCTCGTTGGGAAAAGATGAAAAAGAATGGGATATGATTCCTTACGACTGTCAGTTGATTGGAGGAATTGTTTTGAATCAGGGGCAAATTGCGGAAATGAAAACAGGTGAAGGTAAGACACTTGTGGCGGCACTACCTGTTTATTTAAATGCTTTAACAGGAAAAGGGGTTCATGTGGTAACAGTGAATGACTACTTGGCTTCGCGTGATGCCGCTTGGATGGGCGCTCTTTACGGTTATCTTGGGCTTAGCGTGGGTGTAATTGTTCACGGAGTAACCCCCGAAGAGAGAAAGGATGCTTACAATTCTGATATTACTTATGGAACGAATAACGAATTCGGTTTTGACTATCTTCGCGACAACATGGTTCAGGATATGGATCATCGAGTTCAACGTGAACTGAATTACGCGCTCGTGGATGAAATTGATTCGATTTTAATTGATGAAGCAAGAACTCCACTTATTATTTCTTCTCCTGCTGGTGAATCCACTAAAAAATATATTCAGTATGCTCAGCTTATTAATCAGTTGGCCAACGAAAAACATTATGTGATTGATGAAAAAGGGAGAACTGCTACTTTAAATGAAGAAGGGATCACTAAAATGGAGGAGCTTCTGGGTGTTGAAAATATTTATACCGATGCGGGCTTTTTGGAAGTTCATCACATTGAACAAGCCTTAAAGGCTCACGCTATTTTTAAACGCGATACGGACTACCTAATAAAAGAGGGTGAGATTGTGATTGTGGATGAATTTACCGGTCGCTTAATGCCAGGTCGTCGCTATAGCGATGGATTGCATCAGGCCATCGAGGCGAAGGAGGGGGTAGAGGTAAAACAAGAGAGTAAAACCCTCGCCACCGTTACTTTTCAGAATTACTTTAGGCTATACGGCAAGCTTGCGGGCATGACGGGTACGGCGAAAACTGAGGAAGAGGAATTTTATAAAATCTACAATTTAGAAACGGTGGTAATTCCAACCAATCGCCCGATTGTCCGAAAAGATCTTTCCGATCTGATCTACAAAAGCCATAAAGGAAAGTATATGGCGTCTGTGGAAGCGATTAAAAAGTATAACGAAACAGGTCAACCTGTTTTGGTGGGTACGGTTTCGGTGGAACAATCTGAAATGCTTTCTAAATTCCTGAAAATGAGTGGTGTTGCTCATGAAGTTTTGAATGCGAAAAATCATGAACGGGAAGCGGAAATTGTTTCCAAGGCTGGCCAGAAAGGTGCCATAACCATCGCCACCAATATGGCGGGTCGTGGAACGGATATTAAATTGGGTGAAGGGGTTAAAGATCTCGGTGGTTTGGTGATTATGGGAACCGAACGACATGATTCCAGGCGTATCGACAATCAGCTTCGTGGACGATCCGGTCGTCAGGGAGACGCGGGTGAAAGTCGTTTTTATGTATCGATGGAAGATGATTTAATGCGTTTATTTGGCGCTGATAAAATCAAGAAAATGATGGAAACCCTTGGGCTTCCAGAAGACATGCCGATTGAGAACCGATTGATCACTCGCAGTATTGAATCCGCTCAAAAACGTGTGGAGGGACATAACTTTGATATTCGAAAACATCTTTTGGAATACGATGATGTGATGAATAAGCATCGTGAAATTATTTATGCCCGCCGATTGAAGATTTTGGAGAACGAGGATTTAAAGGCCGAGGTTCAGGAGCTCATGAAAAACGAGGCACTCGAGATTGTTCATTCTCGAACCGATAGTCAAAATCGAACCGACTGGGATTTGGACGGAATTGCGGATGCAATCAATGTTCTACTTCCTCATGAAACCAAAAAGGTGGATGTGACTGATTTTGAAAAACTCGATGAGCCGAATGAAATGGGTGAGTATCTTGTTAATCTGCTTCACACTGAACATCGACTGAAAGAAGAGTCTTTACCTGAACCCTCAATGCTTCGTCAGGTTGAAAAAGGTATTTTGCTTCGCGTGGTGGATACTTTGTGGATGGAACATATTGATGCGATGACGAATTTGCGTGAATCAGTTTCTCTTCGCGGATACGGACAGCGAGATCCTTTAATGGAATATAAACAAGATTCTTTTGTAATGCTTAAAAAGCTCCTTGCTTCCATCCAGCACAATGTAATCAACACTCTATTTAAAGTTCAGATCAACGTTGAAGCGCCTCGAAATACGCTTACAAAATCCCCCGTTAATCCAGCGAACTTACAAACCAATGATTCTGCGATTGAAGGTAACGTTAATCAATCCAGCCTTCGTCAGGCTCAGTCGCCAGAATCGCGTGTGGCTCAAAAAATTGCCGCTGGTGCGCCAAAGCCAAATGTTCCTAAGGCAGGCCGAAATGAACCATGTCCTTGTGGAAGTGGGAAGAAATATAAGAAGTGTTGTGGAGCAGATTAAATCTTTTTAGGTGGATCACCCTTAAAATCCTTAACAATGTTATGGGTGAAAAATCGATTAAGTAGGTATTCGGGTAATTTTCCTTTATTTGGCTTTCCTCGACTATGCCGAGTTCCATGCCTATTCCAAGTAGAAACTCCTTTGACTACCTCTTTTTCGATCTCTTCTTTTTCAAGACTTATTCTATTGGAAACCCCCTCCATCAAACTCCTTACTGACATTCGAACATACTCTCTTTCTGAAGCCTTTGTTATACCCATTAATTTTCTTTTGGATAAATTGTAACGTTTTAAAAAATCCGTATAAAAAAACCATTTATTTTTTATCATATATGGCATTGCATCTTTAATAACGGGTGTAAAATCAATATTGCTATAATGATCTAATAATGCCTCCACAGCTTCATGTCTGTTGTCGAAGCCCAGCTTCGGATGCCTCAGCATATATTTAAGAAAAGCCCCCAGTATTGGATAGTTAGTAGAATAGCGACTCTCACTTAACAACTCGATGTAGTCATAATATTCATTTCCAAAAAGACCACTGAAGCCTATCATTTTTTCATAAAACTCTTTCTCCGACTCTACACATTCGTTTAAAATTCGACGGCTTTTCATATTGAATTACATGAATTGGTAAAATAAGTATTATATTTTAATATGATAAGTATATTGTGTCAACTACAAACATTTATAAATAGCTTTCTCCCGAACCCCTCAGAGCGGGAATGACAAAAAACGTCGGTCGGAACGAAGACTTTCCAATCTGCGAGACGACTACCCTTTTTTCAAAATTCCTGCGATCGCTTCACGATTTAACTCTAGCCCAACCTCTTCAAACTCAGCACAAAGCTGCTCAAATCTTTTTCTAAACCCTTCGCCAGCCTCTTCGTTACAATCGACAAGCATCTCTTCTCCATTGCTGAATTCGTTTTGGATTCTTTTTGCTAATTCGACATTCCCATCTTGAAGAACTTTGCGCGCTACCTCGTCTGCAATACTAAAAAAATCAATTTTGTCGTATTCTTCCCTATCACCATTGAACAAAATGAGCTTTCTTAATCTTGGGAAATTTTTACAAGATTTAAACTCCCCTGCTTCTAAAAGGTATCGATAGGCTTCAGCCACCTCATCAATAAAGGAAATATCTTGGTTAGAAAACGCTAAAGAGCGAAGCCCGCTCCATTCGTTTGGATTTTTTAGTCGATGAAGAAATTCATTTTTTAAATGTCCTTCACGTATGGATTCGGGGGTTTCGTGGGTAATTTCGGGCATATTTTATTGATTATTTACTTTTTAAATCTTTACAGGTTTCAAGCAATCTATTCATATCCATCCCCGCCTCCTTGGCATCTTGAGTTATCTGATGCGCTCTTTCTTTGGCTCCTAATTTTAAAGCCTTAACAATTCGAGTGGCTACTACCAATAAGGCCTTTTCGTTTTGATCGGTTTGCTCGGCAGATTCCTCTACCTGTTGAAATGCCTGATTTATCGGGTCTTCACCACCTTCTATATTCATGGGGCAACTTTAAATATATTAAAGGTAGTTATTATAACTATATTTTATATTTAGTCAATACTTTGACACTCGGGCCATTCTCTGTAAAAATGGATTAGCACTTACTCTTCTAAACTGCTAATTCTACTGAATGGATCCTCGAAAGCAAAAAATCTTAAGGGCGATTGTTGAGAAATTCATTGAAACCGCTTCCCCCATCGGCTCTAAGCTGATTTATGAGGAATATGATCTCAATGTTTCTTCCGCAACCATTCGTAATGAAATGGCGGTTTTGGAGCAGGAGGGGTTCATTGTTCAGCCCCACACTTCCGCAGGGCGCGTGCCTACTAGCCAAGCTTATCGGCTTTTTGTGGATCAGCTGAAATTCAACTTAAAGCTTCTGAATCAGGTTAAGGGTGATATGGAAGACTTTCGTCGTCAGCATTATCTGGAAAAAGCGAAGGAAAGAGTGCATGAAATGGTCTCTATCTTAGCGCATGTCACCAATAACGTGAGTTTTGCCACCGTTCCCGATAATAAACGTCTCTTTTATATGGGGATCAGCAATGTACTCAAACAGCCCGAGTTTCGTGCAGATCCTTCTCAAGCCACTCAGGTGATTGAAGTGTTGGAGAATAAATTTTCCGATCTTATTTCCGGTTTAAAAGTTGGAGATGAACCTTCTTTTTATATTGGGGAGGAAAATGTGATTCCTGAAATTCAGAGCTGTAGTATTTTGGTTCAGTGTTACAGTTACAAAGGCTTTAATGGGGTGATGGGAATCTTGGGTGCGACTCGAATGAACTATGCCTACAATATGACAGCGTTGAAATCGGCGATTGATTTACTTAATGATTAACTCAAATTGCTACCAAATAGCTTTCAGCTCGTCCTCAAGGACTCACACTATCAAATAGCTTAAGTTGGTACTCCACCAGCAATTTGAAAGCAATTTGATAGCCATTTGATAGCAATCTGATAGCAATCTGAAAATTAATAAATATGTCTATAATACTAGGAATTGATCCGGGGCTCGCCACTGTTGGCTTTGGGGTGATTGAAAGTAATAAAGGAAAACTGAAGTATTTGGACTGTGGTGTGATTAAAACCGCGGCGAATTTAGAATTGCCAGAGCGACTCAATATTATTAAATACGACATGGTAAAGCTGGTCGAAACGATCAAACCTGATGCTATTGGGGTTGAGGAACTCTTTTTTGCCAAGAATGTAACCAATGCCATTAAGGTTGCTCAAGCTCGCGGTGTTATTGTTCAAACCGCCTCTGATTTTAAGATACCGATTTATGAATTCACTCCGTTGCAGGTTAAGAATAATGTTGCGGGGCACGGAACCGCTGATAAATGGCAAGTGCAGGAGATGGTGAAGCGAATTCTCAATCTAACTCGTCACCCTAAGCCCGACGACGCCGCTGATGGGCTGGCGATTGCGATATGCACGGAGAGAGTTTTTTCTCAAAATTCGAAGCTCGAAGCACGAAATCCGAAAACTACCCCACTATTTAAATAATTTTAATTTTTAATTTTTTCGAGTTTCGGATTTACTTCAGTAATTGAATTTGCTAGACTTTTCCCCGCTAATTGAACTAAATGAAAAAGGTTTTTGCTATCATCGGTGCTGTTGCTCTCGCTTTTGTTATCGCTCTGGGCGACCAGATCATTCGCGTTAGTTTTTCTGATATCCCTTTCTTTGGCGGAAGCTCTGATGAGTTTATTATCCCTGAAAAGCCAAAAATTCCTCAAATCGTTGTTAAAAAACCAGAAGAGGTAAACCTTTCTTACGACGAACGAATCGAAAAAGGTGATTATTATTTTGATCGTGGGTTTTTAACTTACGCCTCAAACGAATATGTGAAAGCGGCGAACTTAGAGCCAGAACGAACTGAACCCTATCTTAAGCTAGTGCAGGCAAATTTAGAATTGATGGATTATGGGCGAGCTCGTAAAAACTCCGAACGGATTTTAGAAATTGAACCCAATCATTTTGAAACCAAGTATCATTTGATTCTTATTTCAATTAAACAAAGTGATTTCAGACAAGCAATCACTCGAACTGATGAGCTTTTAAATGCAGGATTAACCGATTCTCGGCTTCTTTATTTAAAAGCGATCCTTTCCATTGCCCACGATCAACACGAGGAAGGGAAAGATCTACTAAAACAATTGATCGCTGATCCGACGGCGGGCTCTGAATTGATCAAAAAAGCTCAAAAGATTTTAGCTGGTTATGAAGAATTTGAATTTGCTCAAGCGGCAGAAGAACTTTATTTATCCGAACTTCTTGCTCGATCTTTCAGCCAAATTGATGAATACGAACTGGCGATTTTCAAACTCAAAGAAATTTTAAGAGATCGTTCCGACCTAAGAGATGCTTGGATTATGCTAGGATTCTCCTATTTAAACTTAGAAAAATATCTTTTTGCACTTTCTTCTTTCGATCAAGCTTACGAACTGGATTCTTCTTGGCCCGCCACTCAGTATTTCCTTGGCCTCACTTACTCTGAGCTTTCTCAGTTCGACGATGCGATTATTTACATGAACTATGCGATTGAAAATGGGTTTGAGCCCAAAGTAGTTGTTGAGCAAAAGCTCGCTGATCTTTATTTGGAAACTGAAAATTACGTAGAATCCGTAAAAGCTTACGAAGAAATCCTTGAATATAGTCCACAAGATGTAAACGCTTTCGTTCGCCCCATCTGGATCTATCTCGACTTCCTTCATGAACCTGCCAAGGCGATGAAGCTCGGCGAAATGGCGGTCATGACCTTCCCTGAAAACCCAATGGCCTACAATTTACTTGGATGGAGCCAGACTGGGACTAAGAACTATGTGGAAGCGGAAAAGAATCTACTAAAATCCATCGATGGCGCTCCAGAAGTCGCTGCTCCCCATTATAACCTCGCCAAGCTTTACGAAGAGATGAAGAAGGATGATTTGGCGATGGATGAATATCAGAAAGCTTACGAATTTGATCAGAATGGTTCAATTGGGAACTTAGCCGCCAAACGCTTCAATGCGTTGATGATGGACCAATAACTCTCGCTAAATTCGAAGCTCGAAGCACGAAATCCGAATTCTTTTTTGTCGTTCCAATCTTTTTGTCATCCTGAATTTAGTTCAGGATCCATTTTTTTGTCATTTCGAGCCTGTCGAGAAATCCCTATTCCAACTCACCTAACAGAGTAAAACAGTGAAAGGATTCCTCCATGTTAGTCGGAATGACAAAAAGGGGTAACTAAGGTTACATTACCACCCAGCCTTAGCCGCCCTGGATCCCGGATCAAGTCCGGGATGACAAGTGTGTGTCTGGGATGACAAGTTTGGGCCTGGGATGACAAGGGGGTTGGTCGGAATGACAAAAAAAGGATAATTCCAGGTGACAATCAACTCCTCCTTTGATATTATAACCCCCTGTTAACAATTAATCATTTTCGGATTTCGTGCTTCGGATTTCGGATTTCAAAAAATTATGTTTAAAAAGTATGAAAAGTCACTTCAATTTCTAGCAGTTCTAGCAATTGCTGGTCAATTTCTATTCCTTATTTTTTCGGGTGGATACACTGCTCCTAAATATGAAGGAAAGTTCTTTGCGACCACTGGCGTTGAATTCGACGGCGTTGACCTACATAAACTCAACGAAGGGGCTCATTACTTTGGTCAAACCATGATTGGATGGACTCGATTCCCCCACTTTCGTGAAGACCTTGTAAAAGCCGCAGAACTGGCGAACGATACGGAGATAAACATGCATATGCAAGAGCGTCAGAATATTATTTTTACCCTTTCCTCCAGTAAACCCGTTGATCTAATCAAGGTTGAAACCGCTCGTGATTTTTTGCAGGGGAAAATTGATGAATACAACGACAACAGCAATACTCATTTTATTCTCAGTAATGTGGATTACGATTTGATTGAGATTAAAAATACCTACTTATTCGGCGCTACCTTTACCCTTCTACTGTCTATCGCTTTCGGTCTCGCTCTTTTATTTGTACGGAAAGAGTTTTTTCCGCCGAAGTTGAAGTTGTAGGTGAGAATTGGGTATAGATACTGGTTATAATTTTCATCTATTTTAGATGAATTATTTTAGGCTACCAATTACATTGACATAATTTATTATTTATTATAAAATATGCCCTATTAATTCATAATTTAATAAAGCTATGGTGGGAAACTCTGAATCATTTGATGGTGCATTAGTATTAGGAGGTAGGTATGCATTACCAACTCCATGTCTTGAACCTCTTCATTACTTGCAGTCGCATGAAACCGGAAGATTTTGCCCGATCGACAAGGATTTACTATTTAACTTAGCATTTATACATGTATTAAAAAGCAGTGATTCATCTAAATCCATTATAGACATGCATGAACAAAAGGCTCAGCAGTCTCTAAAGGGGGTTGAAAATCCACAGCATATAAGAGCTCTTTTGACTGAAGGAAGATTACGCCTTTCTCACCTTGTTGGTGGTTTTCCTTTTTTTGGAGGGCCATCCCATAGCTATGCTAGGGCTGTCTCCAGCTTAATAAAGTCAAATGGTGGAAGTGTTTCAACCTTTGGCCTTGGTAATATCGTGGATACTGACGACGGTAAGACTTTTTTACTAGGATTACAATCTAATCGGTTTCTATCTCCCGATTCTGGATTAAATTTTGAACTAAAATCACCATCTTACTACCAAGATTCGAGAAGAAAACTTTTTGAAATGGGTGAGATGGGTGAGCCTGAAGTGAGTGATCTTAATGATCTAGAATTAGATTCAACGATGGTAGAATCTGACAATAAAGATGTAGAAAATTTACTCATAGAAAACACCTCGGCTCATGCACTTGAACAAGTACGAAACCTAATTTCAAAATGCTTGAAGCAGGTAGCGAGCAGTAATAAATCAGCGGAAATTACTATTAGCCCTGAGCAAGCAGAAAATTTTGGCTTCGCAAATGTAACTGATGACCTAGAAGGTCAATTTAGACTAACTCAAGAAATTGATAAAGAAAGTTATTCAGGAACTAATATCGAAAAATTCTTTTCAATAGAAAAGGCTACAGAAATCATACTTATTAAGGAGTCTGGGGCACAAAAAAGTAATTAAACTTCAATAAGTTTTATACAATCCCCTTCTCCACCACTTTCACCTCAACTTTAACATCCGTACTACCAAAACCTCCGCGGGATTCTTTTTTGATCTCGTCGACTTCTTCGAATTTGCATTGATCGACTCGCATGAATAGGCCTTGAGCGATTTTGGCGCCTTTTTGGATGGTGACGGGTTCTTTGGTGAAGTTGTACATTTGGATTTTAATCTCGTCTTCTGGTCCGCAGTAGTCTTGGTCGATGATTCCGATGCCGTGGGGCTTGGTTAGGCCGTGTTTTCGTGGAGTGGAGCTTCGGGAAGCGATGATGAGTGAATAGCCTTGTGGGACTTCTACAATTACGTTTGCGGGGATTAATTCGATTGTGTTGGGATGGATGGTTGTTTCTTCACGTGCTAAAAAATCAAAACCCACCGATCCGCTCGTCTCGTAGACAGGTAGGGGGAGGGTTTTGTTGATTCTTTTAATACGTACGTTCATGATTCAAATTGCTTTCAGATTGCTTTCAAATTGCTTTCAAATGGCTTCAGATTGCTGACAGATTAACGGTTGTTATCTCAGGCAATTTGATAGCGTGAGTCCCGATTCGGGACGAACTGAAAGCTATTTGATAGCCATTTGGATTATTTAGAAACTTCAGCCATTACTTCATGCACATCCAATCGAATTCCTGGGCCCATTGTGGTACATAGGGTGATGGATTTGATGAAAGTTCCTTTTATTCCGGATGGCTTAGCTTCTCGGATGACTGAAAGGATTGATTTTAGATTATTTTCAAGTTCTGCTTGTTTGAAAGAAACTTTTCCGAACAAACTGTGAACGTTTCCTTGTTTGTCATTTCGAAGTTCAACTCGTCCACGACCTAGCTCTTCAATTGCTTTTACAATGTCGGGAGTAACAGTTCCTGATTTAGGGTTTGGCATCAAACCTTTTTGTCCAAGCGTTTTAGCTACCTTACTTAAGCTTTTCATTACATCCGGAGTTGCAACGACCACATCGTAGTCGAACTTTCCTTTTGTGAATTCTTCTATCAAATCTTCCAATCCAGCTGCGGTAGCCCCTGCCTCTTTAGCCGCTTTAACTTTATCGTCGCTTACAACGGCAGCGATTTTAAGCTTTTTACCGGTTCCATGAGGAAGAACAATTGTACTTCGAATGGCTTGATCCGCTTGTTTTGGATCGATATTTAAATTGAAATGAATTTCAGCGCTTGAATCAAACTTGGTTCCGCTGGTTTTCTTAATAAGTTCAACGGCTTCTGTTAGCCCGTAAACCTCTTTTGCCTTAAGGTCTGCTACAGCAGCCTTATATTTTTTACCTAATTTTCCCATAATGAGTTATGTTGCGTGGTCAAATGGCTTTCGAGGCCTCCCACATTTATAAAATTCGAAACTCGAATATCGAAACTCGAAACTTTTTCGGATTTCGTGCTTCGGATTTCGTGCTTATTCCTCGATGGTTACACCCATAGAACGAGCGGTTCCGGCGATTACTTTCATTGCTTGTTCAACGTCGTTTGCATTTAGGTCAGACATCTTCTTTTCAGCAATTTCTTTCAATTTTGCCTTTGGGAGAACTCCTACCTTTTCTTTATGAGGAACAGCGCTTCCGCTTTTTAAATTGATTGCCTTTTTAATCATCTCAGATGCCGGAGCCGTTTTCATGATAAAGCTAAAGCTTTTATCTTCATGCACGCTGATCACTACTGGTACAATCGTATCACCAAGTTCTTTGGTTTTTTCGTTGAACTGATTGCAGAAATCTTGGATATTAACACCATGTTGCCCCAAAGCTGGACCTACTGGAGGTGCTGGATTTGCTTTACCGGCTGGGATTTGTAGTTTAATAAGCTTAGTTACTTTTTTAGCCACGTTATAAATAGGTTAGGAATTAGTTAGTTGATTGCTCTGCCATTAGAAGCTGAATGACAGATTTCACGTCGTCGAAGGCTTTATCACCTTCTGTTTTCTGATATTGGAAACCGAATAGATCGTCTCCGATTTGAGTGAGGACGAAAGCGGTATTTTCGTAATTTTTATTGTTGAAATAAAAGCTGTTATTTCCATACTCCCCTGTTTCGTTAAGCGTTTCGGTTACCGCATTGATCTGAGCGATGAACTGAAGCTTTGCGTTTAAATAAGTGAGAGCTCCCTGATTTTCAGGGCCTTGTAATTCATAAAGGTAAATGGAGGGGTTTTCTACTACTTCAGATTCTTCTCCTTCCACTGCCTCAACTTCTTTTTTTAGTTCATTTCGGTAAATGCTCACGTTTTTAATGTTGCTCAGGTCAATCTTCTCAAAGATTTGACTGGTTTGCATTTGACTCACAACTGTATAACCTGCCAATTTTCCGTCGAGTGAGAACTGTGAATCGATCACCACTTCCTTAGGAGTGTCCGCTGAAGCAACTGAATCCGCTGAATCGCTCCAGTTCAAAACAGGCTTGGTGTCGAGTTTATTTAGGTAAAGATCGGCGGTTGCAAAAAGAGCTACAAGAACCAACAACCCGACGATAAGTGGCATTTTTTTCATGAATTATTTCTTTTTAACCTGAGTGAAGTCGAGTTCAACAGGTGTTTCTCGATCAAAAATGCTAACAAGTACTTTAACTTTTCCTTTTTCTGGATCGATTTTATCGATGATCCCATCGTATTCTGCAAAAGGTCCGCTGATAATTCCTACATGTTCCCCAACCTTGAAGTCGATTTTGAATTTAGGTTGTTCTCCGCCTGTTCGCTTTTCAATCACACCAAATTCTTCGGGAGTTACTGGAACTGGAATATTCCCAGAGCCAACAAACCCAGTTACATTGGGTGTGTTTCGAACCACGTACCAAGAGTAATCGGTTACGGTCATATCCACGAGTACATAACCTGGGAAGATACGTTTCTTCTCCTGAGTTGGTTCCCCGCGCTTAAGAACAATTTGGCTTTCTTTTGGCACTTTAATATCAAAAATAAATTCCTGCACATTGAAAGCTTCAACACGCTGGCGTAATGCTTTTTCAACAGCATCTTCGTAGCCTGAGTAGGTATGAAGTACATACCAATTTCGACCCGTTCCTTTTGCTTGTTTTGCCATAGTTTATTTTGGATAGATAATTATAGAAAATATTGATAACCAACAGAGAGCAGCTGATCGACAGTTCCTAAAATAACAGCACTAATGATCATAATAACAAACACAATTGCTGATACTCTGATTGCTTGCCTTTGAGTTGGCCATGTAACGTTGTTGAATTCCTTGATGGCGTTCCTAAAATAGGTTTTAATAGCGTTCATAAAAATAACTTTAAAAATAGGCGCAAAAATATTAGCAAAAGCCCCACTGGATGGCAAGGGGAAAACTTACTTTTTAGATTTTGCAATTTGGATTTTAGATTTTGCAATCGATTTTTTCATTTTTGCATTCATAAATTTAGCTCAAAAATCCTCAAATGAGAAATGTTCATTTGAATACAAAATACGAATTGCAAAATGCTAAATTAATTCGCTTCCTTCCCCTCCGTTACTCGCTCGTCTTCTGTTCGTGGTTGAGGTTGTTTGAGCAATTTGTCGAGTACTTTTTCAAGTAATTTATTAGGATCATTATCAAACACTACTCGTCCGTTCACTTCGCGATTGCAGATTTTTAAGATTTCATCGATATGATCAGAAACTCCACCTGTGTCCGTTAAGACTCCAACTGTTTTTCCTTCGCTATAGGCTACTGTGAACTCATTTAAGGTTCCAACACCTCCTCCAAGTAAAATGATCGCATCGCTACTTCTAATATTGATGATATCGCGCTCCATCAAACCCAATCCAGTATAAATAATAATGTCGTAATACTCATGAGGTGATTTATAGTTTTCAATATGCTCTTTTTCGCTGAATGCAGGTGAAACCCCCATTACCATCCCTCCGGCCTTATGTGCTCCGTAAGCCGCTTCGTCGGGTAATCCTGGGCATGCCCCATTTACCAAAATACAATCGGCCTTGGCAATTGCTTCTCCCATTTCAATGGATTTTCGAATACTTTCCTGATTTTGAATGGTTGGCCCTTGAGCCGATCCCATCACTCCGATTCGTAATTTCATAGATTTTATTAATTTATACTCTGGAAATCATACATATTCAGATCCCATCCAACATCCTCTCCAGTTTCTGCGGAAAAAGAAAATTTTGGAGTTCCATTTTTATCAACTAGTGTGAATTCTTTTACTGTTAAGACAGGGTCACTCATTACTGTTTTTTCGTAAACTGTATAGTTATCACCGCTTAACAGCGAAGCTACATCCATTTTTTCTTCTCTTCCTTTCATATTAACCTGGTTTTTTTCAAGTTTTCTCTTTAGGTATTTTAAATCTTTACCGCTCACCTCAGTCGAGCCTTTTTCTTTAGGAAATAATTTATCACCAACATCTTCATAACTCTTAACATCTGGCTCATTTGCCGACATCTCATCATTACTCTCTGGTTCTGGCTGAATAATCTCATTTTGAGTTTCTGGAAACATATTTCTTAAATTTAAAATAATTAATCTACATATTATAACATATCTTACTCTGAAAAACAATCTCCAAATCCCCTTTTGTCATTCCCGCGAAGGCGGGAATCTATTATTATATGGATCCTGAATCAAGTTCAGGATGACAAATAATTGGATTTTTGTGTTAAAATTCCTGTTGATTAAAATAAAAATATGCGACGAATTGCCAGCTATCGACAAAACAACGGAGACACCAGTCAAACCTATCGTATTTTTGTGCTGACCACCTTTGCTTTTCTGCTTTTTTTCGTGATTATTGCACGTCTTTTTCAACTACAGGTCATTCGCCATGAAGACTATCGAGCGGCGGCGAGCGATCAGCATTTTGGTGCCATTACTCTTAACGCTAAACGTGGAGAGATTTTGGTTAGAGATACGCATTCGGGTGACCTTTCTAAGTTGGCTACCAATACCACACTTGACTTAGTTTACGTTGATCCTCTTGTGGCTGAAGATAAGATTTTTATTGCGAAAAAGCTCGCGCCTCTTTTGTTCACACGAATGGACTACGAAGACTGCATCGAAATACCCGATGAATGCTTTTATGATATTTATGAAGAACCCAGTTTAAATTCTTACATTGAAGTAAATACTATATGGTCGATCGGTGATGAAAAAACCATTCAAATAGAACCTTCTGACAAGGCGCATAAAACCTATTCAAAAATGATTGATGAGGTGGCGGCAAAAATGCTTCGAAAAATCTCAAAATCCGAACTTGATTTTGTTGTTTTACGACGAGATGCTGAGCCCGATGTAATGGCAGAAGTTATTAACGAAAAACTTTCCGGCGTTTTTGTGGATCCAAAACGTTTCATGATCTACGGAGATCCGACGTTAATTCCCGAAAATCAGCTCACTGAAACCTCACAAATTTTAGGACGACTTCTTGAAAGCTCTCCGAAAGATCTCGAAAAAAAGCTCACCCGCCGAAAGGTTCGCTATGTCTTTTTAAGAAATCGAATTGAACCTGAAATTTCACGTAAAATTCGAGAGCTGAATTTAAAAGGAGTTGTTCTTTTGCCCGAGCATTGGCGTTATTATCCCGAGGGCGACCTAGCCCCTCATGTGGTTGGCTTCTTGAATCGTGAGGAGGTTGGTCAATATGGTATTGAAGGTTATTTCAATACGGATTTGGAAGGGAAGAAAGGGACGATTTATACTGAGAAAGACCCTATGGGGCGCCAAATTACCGTGGGGAGTAGTGAAATTGTGAATGCGGTGGATGGAGACACGATTGTTTTAACCATTGATCGAATCATTCAAAAAAAGACGGAGGAAATTTTAGCGGAAGCGGTTGAAAAGTACAGCGCCGACAGCGGTCAGGTTTTAATCATGAATCCATTCACTGGAGCTATTATTGCCATGGCTAATTATCCTAGCTTTAATCCCAATGAATATACGGATGTCTTTTCTCTGCGAGCTCTTGAAGAAGAGGAGCTGGTTGAGTCGACAGTTCCCCTTTTTAAAATGAATGA
>CBDUQS010000031.1:0-14760 GCA_965369815.1 uncultured bacterium
CATAATGATCAGGAAAAGTTTGTAATAGTGCACCCTCACGAATAGAAAGTGCTCGGTCTTGATTCGGATGACCAAAGCGACCTGAGCCATAACTGAAAAATTGAGTCGTAATTGTCGGTGAAACCTCATCCCAACTCATCCTACCGTACACAGAAGCATACGATTGTCCACTTTCTCTTTTGTAGCATTCAGGAAGCAATCTCTTATCCCAATCTCGCCATGTCCCCTTCGGCTTTGATTGCTTCATTCTTTCTAAATTAAGCGGAGAAAGATTTTTTGCCCTATGAACAGGATCTTTAGCATCAGTCTCACCCGACTTAATTTTTGGAAGGCTTCCTATTATATCATGAACTGTTAGATATTCATCTTTTGCATGAGTTTTTTCAGGCACGCTTATTTCTCCTAACTTAGAGCCAAGAAAAACTAATCTACTTCTGCTTTGAGGGATACCATAGTCAGGGCAATAAAGAACCTTGGAATCAACTTTATATCCCATTTTTTTTATTTCTTCAACAAAGTTCTCAAAAATATCTGTTTTAGTTATACCTCTTACATTCTCCATAGAGATAACGTGGGGCTTTAAAACTTTAATAGCTTTAATAAAATAATCAATTAAATTCCACCTTGAATCATTCTCTCTATTTTTTGCCTTGAAGGTGTGTGATGAAAAAGGCTGGCACGGCGCACATCCAACTAACACTTTAATACTATCCTTAGAATACATTTTTTTCATTTCCCTAAAGTCATAATTGGAAATATCTGCAGTGATAAATTTACAATTATTATTTTTCTCATATGAATATGAGCATGATTCATCACTATCTAAACCAGCCAAAACAGAGATATCTGCCTGTCGCAACCCGCAAGTTAAGCCGCCAATACCACAAAACAAATCAATGGCTTCTATTTTCATAACTTATTGAATTTATTTTTTAATTTCAAAAACATTCTACTCCAAAAAACGCAACCATTCCACCCCTACCCCCTACCCCCTACTCAAATCAATCCACTCCTTCACCTTCCCCGGAATCTCCATCAAAGGAGCCTCTTCAATCGTAATATTCTCCGGCAACGCTTCTAAAAACAGCTTCCCGTATTGCTTAGTAAGCACGCGATTATCGAGCACAACCATAGCGCCAAAATCTTTTTTACTACGAATGAGACGACCGAAGCCTTGGCGGAATTTAAGGACAGCGCGAGGGACGGAGTATTCCATAAAGCCGTTGTTGAACATCTGGGAGCGGGCTTTGCAAATGGGATCGGATGGGACATCGAACGGGAGTTTGTGGATGACGAGGGTGGTGAGCGCGTCGCCTTTAATATCGACCCCTTCCCAAAAACTCGCGGTTCCAAACAACACAGAATGTTCCGGGTCGTTCATATAGGCTTTCATAATTTTATTACGTCCACCACTGATCCGCTGAGCGAGCAATTTGATTCCTGCAGTTTTAAGCGATTCCATTAAGTCGAGGTAGAGCGTTTCGATCATCCGATAGGAAGTGAAAAGCGTCATCATACTCCCACCGACACGGCGAATGAGGTTGGAGAAGAAAGGAGCAAGTTCCTGAACGCTTTTAAAGGAAGTGACTGGCAAAATGTCATTGGGAACCATTACGTACGCTTGGGATTCAAAGTTGAAAGGGCTGTCGATCATCAGTTCTTCGAATTTATCGTCTAAGCTGAGCATGGTTCGAACGTAAGTGAACGGGTGTTGTTCGGGCGCGTCGAAACTTTGATCGGCTAGTTTTACCCCGAGCGTCGCGGAGGTGAGAATGATGGATGTCTTTTGATCGTAGAGCTTCTTTTTTAGATCCAAACCGGGGAGTGCGGGGGCTAGATTAACGGTAACAACGCCCTGAAGATCGGAGGTCATCCAACGGATGTAATCGCTGATTTTGGAGTCGGAGAAGAAATGATTGAGAGCGATGATTTGTTCTTGGAGGATTTCGGATTCCTGAAGAATTTCCATGACGGATTCACCTTGTTCAGAGGCTTCATCCCCACTGAGCATCCAGATATCGACGAAGTCTTTGAGTTTGCCGAGCCAGATCTTGAGTCGTCGCATGGCTTCTTCGGCGGAGACGGTTAGGTTTACCCATTCCTCGGAACCGAGTGTGGATTGATCGATGAGAAGGTGCTCTATATAGGTAGACTCCTGAACGTTGCGATTCACGTAGAGGGCGATCACGGTGAACAGGTTATCGATGACATCTTCGAGGCCGGACATACTATCGGTGACCTCACCAATTCGATCCATCGCCATATCGCTGGCGAAAAGCGTACCGCCGTAGCGTTTTTGAATTTCAGATAAATGCCCTCGAATCACTTTGAGTGGAAGACCGAAGTTTTCTTGTTTTAAACTCATTCCAAAAGCATCCGTCGCCGCGGTTTCAAAGTTATGGGCCTCATCAACGACGAGGTATTGATAATCGGGAAGCAAACTTCCTTCGCTTTCAATATCCGCACACAAAAGCGCATGATTCACCACAATAATATCGGATTCGTCGGCGAGCTTACGAGCTTTGTGAAGGTAGCAGTCTCCGTAAGGTTTACACTTCTGCGGACTGCAGTATTTTTTATCGGAACACAGTTCAAAATCCCACACCATCTTATCCCCACGTGTTAAGTGGATCTCGCCACTATTGCCAGTTTTACTGGTGACCTGCCATACCAAAATTTTAACGAGCAAGATCATTTCCTCCTGCGTGTATTCATGACGTTCTTTAAATTTCGCCAATCGACGCAGGCAAAGGTAATGACTTCGACCTTTTAAAATAGCCGCTCGAAACCCAGGATTCTGAGTGCCTTGTCGGTAGATTTCCTGAAGGAGCGGAATGTCTTTTTCATAAAGCTGTTCCTGCAAATTGATGGTGTTGGTAGAAATAACCACTTTAGATTTATTCCGAATAGCAGTACTAACCGCCGGAATTAAATAAGCCAGCGACTTCCCAACGCCAGTCGGCGCCTCGCAGATAAGATGGTAGCCTTGGTCGAAAGCACTCATCACGTTGGACGACATTTTAACTTGCTGTTCACGCGGTTCGTAATCTTCCCAGAACTTCTGAAGCACTCCGCCTTCTTGTAGAATCTCATCCACCTCCAGAGCCTTTCTCACCCCATTAAACTCCACCATCGACCCATCAATTTGCCCCTCAACTCGCCCTTCAACTTGCCCCACAACAGGTTTTACATCAGCAAAAACAACCCCACTATCCCAATCGGAACGCTTCAAATGAGTTTGAATGGATTGAACGGTTTTAGTAGGAAGCTCATCGATCTTTTTGCACAAATGCTGAAATAAGCTCAGCGTCGCCTCCACATCTCCCATCGCCCGATGCCGATTCACATGCTTGATCTCCAAATCATCGGATAAAGATTCCAAACTATAACTGGTCGCCTCGGGCAACATCACTTGCGCCAATGGAATAGTGTCGATAAGACCCAAAACATTCATATCAACGCCTTTCTCCTTCAAAAAACCAGCATCAAATTTAATGTTGTGAGCGATCATATAAGCCCCATCCAGCATTTCACTAATGCGATCAAAAACCTCGTTCTTATCCTGTCCATCCTTCTCAATATCCTCATCGGTAATACTCGTGATGATGGTGATGATTTTAGGAAGCTTATAGTTAACCTTAATCAAACTCTCATAACGATCCACCTCCTTTCCATCCTCATACCGAATCATCGCAACTTCAATAATATCGTCTTTTTTATTATCCACACCGCTGGTTTCCAAGTCGAGAACGACGTAGGGCTGTTTGAACATAGGATTCAGGATTCAGGATTAAGAATTCAGCCAACCTATTGTAGCTTAATTCTGTTTAATCCTTAATCCTTAATTCTTAATTCTTAATTCTTACATTGTCATTCCCGCGAAGGCGGGAATCTATTATAATCAGATTCCCCTCTTCAGGGGAATGACAAAAGGGGGCGGGAATCTATTTTGTCATTTCGACTTTTTTGTCATTTCGAGCCTGTCGAGAAATCCCTATACCCAATATCATTCATGACAGAAGTTAAGAATAGGGATTCCTCCGCATGGGTCGGAATGACAAAAAAGATGGATCCCGGACCTGCCTATCGGCAGACAGGTCAAGTCCGGGATGACAAGTGGAGAGTCAGGAATGACAAAAAGGAGTATAGGAATAAGAAGTTTATTAATCCGTGAAGTCCGTATAATTCGCGTAATCCGTGGTTCAGACACTCTTCAAATACCCCTTCAAAATATTCGCCGACTTCTTCAACTTCGTCATTTCCGGCTTAGTTAAATCAAGTTTCCAAACACTTTCAACTCCACGACGCCCCAAAACCGCTGGCACTCCAAGACAAATTCCTTTGATACCATAAGCACTACCAGGTTCGGTTGAAACAGGGATCACTGATTTACGATCATGAAGAACTGCTTCGACTAGTTCCGTTACCACCACGCCAATTCCATAATACGTCGCGTGTTTTCGTTGAATGATTTCGTACGCCGCTCGCATGGTTTTAAGTTCCAATTTCTTCATCTGATTGGCGGTAAGAAGTTTTTTTACCGGACGACCAGAAACGTTAGCGATGCTCCACGGCACAAATTCACTATCGCCATGTTCACCCATCACGTATCCATGAACGTTGTGTAAATTCACACCCAACTTTTCACTAATCATGTAACGAAGACGAGAAGTATCGAGGGACGTTCCAGAACCGAAGATTTGCCCTGCAGGAAGATTCATATGCTTACGAGCAATAACCGTCATAATATCGACTGGATTCGAAACAATAATCACCACCGTATCGGAACGAAGTTTTCCCATCTGCTTAACAATTCCTTTCATAATCTTGGAATTCTTTTTCACCAAATCCAAACGAGTCTCACCCGGCTTCTGCGCCACGCCCGCCGTGATCACAATCACATCCACATTCTGACAATCGGTTAAATGCCCTCCGCGTACATTCCCCGTTTCTGTTCCAATCAAACCATCAGTTAAGTCCATCACCTCTCCTGCTTCACGCTCTTCATCCACATCGATCATAATCAGTTCCGCCGCCAAACCCTTAATCATCGCCGCATAAGCAAAAGAAGACCCAACCATTCCAGTTCCAACCACCGCAATACGCGTTTTTCGAAGTTCGTTTTTCATAATTGTTTATTTTAATTTGTAAATCCAGTTTAACTTACAACCAACCTTTTGTCATCCTGAACACCCCCGTGTCATCCTGAACTTGATTCAGGATCCAGGGTGGGAAAAGGTGTGGTTATGAGCATTCAGATAGATCTCAGCCACCCCTTTTGTCATTCCCGAACCCCCTTTGTCATTCAGAACGGAACGAAGTGGAGTGAAGAATCTCAACCGATCATCCATCACGGAGATTCTTCGTCGTTTCACTCCTCTGAATGACAAAGCGGTTATAAGGGAGTCCAGCTAGCCAACCGCCAATTGTAACCAACGGCATCTTCCGATATAATCAACAGGACAATTAAATTAATTAGTAATTAAAAAAATGGAATTAGGCTATTCTCCTTACCATAAAGAACATCACAAAAAAAAGGAATCAAAATCCAGGCTACCCAAACTAAAGCTACCCAGAGGGATTGGAAAGTGGATTGGTATTTTGATCGGATTTATATTCATTCTTTTTTTCATTGCCTATTTAATGTTGGGAGAATTGAAATTTTTTGCCAATCACTTCCTCGGCTTCACCTTCTTCAGTAAAAACTATGTGATTGTTCTGCAAAACAATTACGAACTTCGACCAGGAGGTGGGTTTATTACCGGGTACGGAAACTTAGATTTCAAAATGGGAGTGCCAACAGAACTCAGCTTTAAAAACTCTTACGACATTGATAGTAAAACTTACGTGACACCACCTTACCCACACGAAGAATTGTTAAAAAATGAATGGTACGGAGGATATATGTTCCGAGATGCAAACTGGAATCCAAACTTTCCAGATTCAGCTAATGAGCTCATTAAGTTCTATCAAGAAAAGTTTCCAGAAAAAGAAGTGGATGGAATGATTGTAGTGAACTTCAGCTTAATCGAAGATCTAATCAACGAACTGGGCGATATTGAATTGAACGGAAAACTGCTCAACAAAAATAACCTTTTCAGTGAACTGGAATTCTCAGTAAACAATGTCGATCGACACAATGTTGAAGCGCTAAAAGACCGAAAAAATATTTTAAGTGAACTGTCGGGCGTATTAATGAGTAAGGCTAAAAAGCATCCATTTAAAACAAGAGATGTGATAATAAAGGGGCTGCACAACAAAGATATTTATATGTGGTTCAAAAAGAATCGCCTGCAAAACAAGATAGTTGAAAGAAGCTGGGCAAATACCCTGATTCCAGAAGACCGAAGTGACTTTTTAGCTGTTAATTTGGCTAATTTAGGAAGTAAAAAAGCCGATCGATATGTGCAAACCGAAACGCATTATTACGCCAATATCACTCAGGAGCTACCTCAGATCACGACGGAAATCACCATTCGATACCCAGGCTTCACCAATACCTATAGCGATAACTACAAAGGGTATTTAAGAATCTACCTTCCAAAAGGAGCTGATATTGAAAGTTCACCAGTGGATAGTAAGATTGAAACAGAGGGTGAATTTAAAGTGGTTGGAACCCAAATTGTTCTGCCTGCAGGAAGTAAAACAAGTTTGAGCTATGTTTACACATTGCCTCGCAACACCTTCTTGAACGATCAGTACAAATTGAAGCTGATCAAACAATCCGGAAGTGAAATGTTTTACAAAATAACCGTTGAAACCGCCGAAGGAGAATTGATGGAGAGCGATGACTTTGATGCTCGTGAAAACCGTGCGCTGTTTATGGGAGAAATTGAAAACGACATGAACTTAGAGCTAAGAATGCTCCCGGATACCACTCCACCCTACCCCATTGAACAAGAATTTGAGGATCTATCTCACATCAACATTATTTGGAATGAGCCAATGGAAGAAGGGGCAGCCACCAATATAAGTAATTTTGAAATCGCAGACTTAAATAAAAAAGATGCCAATACAGACGAAGTAAAAATTATTTACATCGAACGAACTCAGCCGAATGTGATTCAATTAGAAATTGAAGGAATTACTGATCAGGAGGAAGAGCATTACCGAATTGATTTAAAGGGGCTAAAGGATACTTCCGGAAACGTCATTCTCCCTGATCCAAAATCGATTACAGTTGTACAACGGCTAAAGCCAAAAAGCGACGTACCCGAAATCAGATTCGGCGACATCCCCATCCTGCCAGAAGAAACAGCCGAAGCCCCAGCCACGGAATAATGAATTAAATTTCGATTTTCGAGTTTCGAGTTTCGAATTTTTAAAGAAAGAGTCACCTTTACTTTTCCCTCTGTTTTCAATAAAATTACTGGGCTTATTAATTATATAAGTTTCGGACCTGCCTGCCGGTAGGCAAGGTTTCGATTTTCGAATTTCGAGCTTTAAAAATATGGATCCTTACAAATCCCTCGGGGTAGAAAAAACCGCAACGGAAACTGAAATTAAGAAGGCTTATCGCAAGCTGGCTTTAAAGCACCACCCAGATAAAGGAGGAACTAAGGAAGATGAGAAAAAATTCAAAGAAGCAACTGAAGCTTACGAAGTTTTAGGAGACAAACAAAAGCGCGCTCAATTCGATCAGTATGGCGGAATGCCAGGTGGACCAGGTGGAGGTGGAGGCGCTGGCTTTGGAGGTTTTGATTTTAATGATTTTCAGAATGTGAATTTCGATTTTGGAGGAGGGGGCGGGGGAGGATTCGGAGATATTTTTGATAGTTTTTTTGGAGGAGGGGCAAGACGAGCGCAAAACCAACAAGGCCCGATACGTGGAGGAGATATTGAAATGATCGTTCATTTAACTTTTGAAGAATCCGTTTTTGGAACCACTAAAGAAGTGGAACTCGGCCGCTATGTACAGTGTGAACACTGCAAAGGAATGGGGAATGAACCAGGGAGCAAGATAATCAATTGTGACGACTGTAACGGAACGGGTCAGCACGTTCGTATTCAACGGACTCCACTCGGACAAATACAAACCGCTGCTGCTTGTGAAAAATGTAAAGGAGCAGGAAAGCGAGCGGAGAAAGTTTGTCGTGAATGTAAGGGGGAATATCGAGTGTTGAAAAATCAGAAAATTAAAATTAAGATCCCTGCGGGAATTCATGATAAAGCGGCCATTCGACTATCCGGAAAAGGAGAAGCGGGATTAAAAGGAGGCCCTGAAGGCGACTTGTTTGCACACATCAGCGTAACCGCCAGCACAGATTTCATACGAGAAAGAGACGACATTAAAACCACTCAGGAAATTCACTTACTTCAAGCCGTTTTAGGAGATGAAATCGAAGTAAAAACCATTCATGGAGATATAAAATTAAAGATTCCATCGGGTACAAAGAACGGAAAAGTCTTCAAACTAAAAGAATACGGAGTTCCTAAAGTAGGAACCACAATAAAAGGAGATCACTTTGTAACTATTTCTGTCGACATTCCCACAAAAGTAAGTAAAAAAGAAAAGGAATTGTACGAAGAACTGGCTAAAGAATCAAATTTAAATATCAAACCTCAAAACAAAGGATTATTCGGATAAAAACTCAACTCATTTAAATTATTTGTATGAAAAAAGATTCCTATTTACCCAAAGAACAAACCTACGCACCAAAAGTACTGGGGCTCATTATTTTAATTGCCTTTGTATTTATGCTGGGTTGGAATGTGGGGGTGAATCAAGCGCAAAAAAATAGCGATGGTTATCGAATTGAAAAGGAAATATTACAAAAAGGAGGGGAAAGAGTAGATATGGATTTGTTTTGGGATGTGTGGAGCTTGCTAGCCAGTAAGTACGTTGAACCGCAAACATTGGATTACAAAGAAATGATCTATGGTTCCATTCGAGGAATGGTTTTTTCTTTAGAAGACCCCTACACAACCTTTTTAACTCCAAAGGAAAATAAAGATTTTCGGGATAGTCTAGAAGGAACATTGGAAGGAATAGGAGCAGAACTAACCCTAAGAAATGAAATGATCACTGTTGTTTCTCCACTCAAGAACTCACCTGCGAAAAAAGCAGGCCTTCAGCCAGAAGATATTATTTTAAGAATTGATGATGTCGATGTAAAAGAATACACCTTTGAACAAGCCGTGATGAGAATCAGAGGACCAAGAGGTGAAAAGGTGATTCTAACCATTGCCCGAAAAGGAAGCCTTGAACCATTGGAGCTTTCAATTGTCCGAGATTCAATCAATATCAACAGTGTTGAATGGGAAATGAGGGGAGACATTGCCATTATCGAACTCAACCAGTTCGGAAATCACACAAAAGAAGAATTCAGCAAAGCCATCAGCGAAGTGCTTCCAAAAAGACCAACAGGAATTGTTCTGGATCTTCGGTTTAACGGAGGAGGCTACCTAGATGGGGCCATTGATATCGTTTCTGAATTCATTGAAAAAGGAAAGGTGGTATCGGTAAAAAAACGTGACCCGAATGAAGATGAAGTGATTTACGTGAACGGGAAGGCAAGGGTTACCAATACCCCTTTAGCGGTTTTGATCAACAAAGGAAGTGCTTCTGCCTCCGAGATTGTAGCTGGCGCCATACAAGATCACGAAAGAGGAATGGTGTTTGGTGAAACCAGTTTTGGAAAAGGAACCGTTCAAGAGGTTGAGAATTTAATCGATGGCTCTAGCTTACGCGTTACCGTTGCCAAATGGTACACGCCAAACAGCCGTAACATTAGCGAAATAGGAATTGAGCCAGATGTGATTGTCGAAAGAACCCCTGAAGATTTTGAAGCCAATGAAGACCCTCAACTAGACACTGCGATTGAATATCTAAAAAGCCTATAAATCAAGGTTTAAAATCAGCTCATCCCCTCGGCTGATGCCATGTTTTTTTGAGTAAGACGCTGGAACCTCCAAAACATACTGCACCGGCTCACGAGAAACGTAAGAAGGACAGGTGTCTTTTTTGGAAGGACAAGGAGCAGCACTATGAACAATTTGTTTCACTTTTAAATCATCACCAATAAACAGCATATCGATGGGGAAGCTCATATTTTTCATCCAAAAAGAGACGGTACCAGCCTGCTCATTCACAAACAACATCCCAGTCCCCTCCTTTAGGGAATCCCGAAACATCAACCCTCTTCTCTGCTCCTCAGAAGTCTTGGCCAATTCAACCATTAAATCATATTGAGCACTACTTGTTTTTAAAGAAATTGAATGATTAAGCATTATTTGATTTTTATAAGAGAAAAAAAAGGCGTTCATTCCAGTAAAAATTATCAATGTTGCAGCAACAACCAATCGGACCATGAGAATGTACTTAATTTTATAAACAAATGGCTATCAAATTGCTGTCAGATGGCTAAGCTATTTGAAAGCAATGTGAAGGCAATATGAATTAAGGATTACATGTCAAAAGTAAAATACCGTCATTTCCATCAATTGGCAAAATAATCTGATCAAAACCAGGGATATTTTTAATCTTTTCTAGGAATGACTTTGTCTTATGAGGAAAAGAAATAATATCATCGAAAACAATCACCGCCCCCTCGGACAAACGAGGAGTAATTGCTTCCCAAAAATCCCAATAGCTTCTTTTTTCACCATCCACAAAAACAAAATCAAAAAAATCAGGGGGATTAATAGTAGGAATAATTTCTAGAGCATTTCCAAAATAAAAATCAACACGATCGGATAAACCCACCTTATTTAGATTCTCCTTAGCCAATTCAAAAGTGGGCTCACTATGATCAATCGCATGAATCTTTCCCCCATTCGCGGAAACAGCCTCCGCCAACCAAATGGTTGAATAACCATTGGCGCATCCGATTTCCAAAACCGATTGTGCCTTTTTTATTTTAACGAGCATATTCAGAAATATCCCCCCACGCTCCGTCACATTCGGGATATTTTGTTCAATGCCGTAAAGCTTTAGTTCTTTGAGAAAATCGATTAACTTTTTATCCATATTAAGATTAGTTAGCCTATTAGAAAGGCCGTCCCGAAAGATCGGGATTAAAGGTTTTCGGAGATAAGCTAACCTAGGAGCTTTCCAAGTTCTTCCTTAAATTCATCAACATCTTTAAAGCTTCGATACACACTTGCGAAACGAATATAAGCAATATGATCCAGTTTTCTTAAAGCTTCCATTAAATCATTCCCAATGGTTTGACTGACAATAGCCTTCTTGTTCGCTCCCCATTTTTCTTCAAGAGTATTGATCATTTCATCAATCTGAACCTGAGTCACCGGTCGTTTTCCACAAGCGATCAGCACTCCATTTTCAAGCTTGGTTCGACTATAAGGCTCAAAGGTTCCATCTTTCTTTTTCACCGTTAAATTCCCAATTTCAGAGCGCTCGAAAGTAGTAAAACGACGTCCACACTTCTCACATTCACGACGACGCCGAATCACCTTTCCCTGTTCAGAAATACGAGAGTCAACCACCTTAGATTCCGAATTTTTACACTTAGGACACTGCATAATAAGTAGAAATATAACAGTGTAACGATATAACAAAAGGTCTCAAGTCTCAAGTCTTGGTTATGTGAGACTCTATTTTTATGGAACAAAAAAGAAATGAAGTAATGCGGGGTTTGGGGCAGGGCGAACGTGGAAAATGATGATTAATAGTACAACGATAATTGCACGTTTCGCAGAGCCCCAATGGTTTTTTGCTTCGTCCCGACACCTCGGGATGAAGAAGTGTGGATTAAACTTCATCGTTGTACTTCAAAGTAGTATTACAGAAAGATAATCAGTCGCGGCTTGCCGCTTAACAATTTTATCCCTATTTCTTCAACTCCCCATACAAATCCAAAGCAAACCCATCCGTCATTCCCGCAATATAATCCTTCACTAAAATAAAATGATCTTCTATATCGGAATGCTCACGAATATCTTCAGGAAGTAAGGTTGGATCATCCATCATTTTTTTAAACAAGAGCTGAACCACCTCCTGCCCCCTTAAATTATATTCATGAACACCCAGAGACTGATAAAAATGCTGATAAAGATATTTTTTTAGTTCCGCAGCGTCACGAGCCATATCGTCTGAAAAGGAAGCCAGAGCATTTTTGGTTTTATAAATAGCATCAACCGAAGTAACCCCTGCTTTTTGAACTAAATGAGAAGTATTCACCGCCAAATCATTCACCATTAAACCAATCAGTTCCGAGATCATCGCTAAAATAAAATAATGATCCGATAAGCCAGATCGAACATTCTTACTGGCCTTCTTCCAAATCGTTAATTTTTCTAAGCTTTTCACAGTAAGAATCCCTGAACGTAGTCCATCATCAATATCATGATTCTGATAAGCGATTTCATCGGCGATATTAACAATTTGGGCCTCAAGAGAAGGCATAAAAAGATCGGGCGCTGTTGGATTGTCATAATCGGTTCGATGCTTAATCAATCCATCACGAACTTCGAAGGTTAAGTTTAATCCAGGATGATGAGGATACTTTTTTTCTAAAAACTCAACCGTACGACGACTTTGTTCATTGTGTTCAAAAGAACTGCCGTACTCACCCATCAATTCATCCAAAGCATCTTGGCCAGCATGACCAAAAGGGGTATGTCCCAAATCGTGAGCCAATGCAATGGTTTCAGCCAAATCTTCATTCAAACCAAGCATTCGAGCAATATCGCGACTCAACTGAGCCACTTCCATTGTATGCGTTAAACGAGAACGATAGTGATCTCCATAATGAGCGACAAAAACCTGTGTTTTACCTCGAAGCCGACGAAATGACTTGCTGTGAATCACTCGATCACGATCTCGTTGAAAACAAGTTCGATAAGAATCTTCGCTCTCATCAAATTCACGTCCACGACTCTCAGAACTCTTAGTAGCATATGCCGCCAATACCGCCTGTTCTCGCTCTTCAATTTGTTCTCTTTTTAAGATCATTCAAGGTAGTAAATAAGACACAGTTAAGGTAACATATACCCACAAACGACACAACGAAGTCAATCGGCTATATCGTCATAACGTTACAACATCATTTAAGATGCATAAACTTGAGATTCGAAGACAAATCGCTCACATAGTGTACGGACCAATAATTGTCATTTTGCATTATTACCACCTCATAACACTTCCTATTTTAATGGGAATGATTATTGGTGGAATTGGAATGTCGATGATGATAAAAAAAAGACGAATGAGCCCCGTGCGCTGGGTGCTCAGTCATTTTGAAAGAGACCACCATATGGAGAATTTTCCAGGAAGAGGAATATTATTTTTTACCATTGGAGCCTTTTTAACCTTACTACTTTTTGAAACAGAAATAGCCTACGCAGGAATTTTAATATTAAGTGCAGGAGACGCTATTTCTAATTTAGTGGGAAAGCATTACGGAAGGATTAAAACCAAACTCAATCCAAATAAGTATGTTGAAGGAACCCTTGTTGGGATCTTAGTATCCATTCCAATCGCCTATTGGTTTGTTCCCAGCATTTCCGCGGCAATCTCTGCCTCTTGTATTGCGATGTTTTTAGAAATGCCGAATATTCGGATTTACAATTTTGAAATCGACGACAATTTACTCATTCCCATTGGAGCGAGCTTTACACTAAGTCTATTTGCTTAATGAATAACCAATCGATTGGAAAAAAGGGAGAAGCGCTCGCAAAAAGATTTCTAGAAGAAAAGGAGTTTGAAATTATTGAAACAAATTATCAGAAAAGAAGTGGTGAAATTGATATTATCGCCAAAGACCCCAAATACAACGAATATGTTTTTGTAGAAGTAAAAACACGTCAAAACCAATCATTCGGCTACCCCGAAGAAGCGGTGGGAGAAAAGAAAGTTGAGAAAATAATTGAAACAGCGGAACAGTGGTTTGATGAAAAAGAAATGGAATCACCTGAATGGAGAATCGACATTATTAGTATTGATTGGAGTGAAAAAGATCCAAAAATAGAACACATTCAAAACATTAGTTAAATGGAAGAAGGTAAAAAAAACATCGTTGTTTTTATAGTTCTAATGGCAATCGCTGCCGGAATTTATGTATGGAGCTACCCTTTAAACAAAGGGTCTTTAAAAATCACATCAAATTTATCGAATTATTTAGTATTTTTTGAAAGCAGTAGTAAAGAGTGCCTTGAAAATCCATGTGAAATAACACTAAAGCCAGGGTCACATCAAATCAAAGTTCAACAAGACGGCTTTTTCCCAGAAACCATACAAGCAACCATCAAGAGAGGAAAAAACAAAGGGATAAATGTGGATCTTAAAAAAACACCAAAGCTTATTGCTAGTGAAATAATTCCCAAGGAAAAGAATGAAAACAAAGCACTGCCAAAAGAAATCAATGAGCAAGATACACTCACCTTTTCATGGAATGAAAATGCGGAGCAACTGGCATTTATCGATCAAACCGATTCAAAGCTGAAAACATGGAAGGATAATGAGATTAAAATCACTGCATCCTTAAAAGGAGTCTCAAATAAATTGAAATTGAATTGGTCTCCCGATAATCAGCATATTTTTGGACAGGAGGAAGAGGTAGCTTATTTTATTGATACTGAGAAAGCATCTCGAAAAAAAAGGATTTTTGATTTCACCCCAAAAAATTTAATGTGGACTCCTGAAACAAATAATCTTTTAGTGAACGATATAGCTTTAAATGTATATCAAATATCAATTGAGGAAGAAGTCGAAAAAGAAATGAACTTTAAACTGAATCTTAAAAACAGTGCTTGGGAAAACAAGAATCTACTGATCTTTTATGACTACAATAAAAAGGA
>CBDUQS010000032.1:0-14431 GCA_965369815.1 uncultured bacterium
GTGCAAGTCTTTTGTACACAAAGTCCGATTTTTGTTAAATAGTGGGGGATTATTGAGGTTTTTTTGACTCATATATAGGATGTGGCAGAATTTCTTTCTTGCTCTGAAGAAGTGTTGTTGAAATTTCCGACAACGTTCCGTTTTGTGCGAAGTGCGAGGCGGTAAAATATGGAGCGATAGCGACTCACCGCCGAAGCATTTGGGAGAGTGAACCTTGGGAACTAACATCACGATGAACGATAGCACAACGTTGGGGATTAGAACATCGATGAATCGACAGTTAGTGAGCGAACCGCACAAGACGTGTTAGCGGGCGTTGTTATAAATTGGTCCTTAATTTGGTTTTGTTAATTCTCTTAGATAGATAGATTTGATAATAATACGTTGAATTCAGAACCTTTTTTATGCTGAATTTTTGGTCTGTTCATGCAATATAATAATTGTTTTTCGGAGTATTGATGTGCAATTAGCAGTTTGTTGTTGACTATGTGTAATTAAAATGATATAATAAGAAGAACATATACAATTTAAGTTTTTTAACCAATATAATTATGACATTAAGCACTAAGAACACTTTACCAGAGGGTCAAGAAGACCCAAACCAAACTCAAAGAGCTGATATTCAAAATGTAATTGAAAATGAGGCAGATGCTTTGGAAGTCAAAGCTCAAGATTATAACAATCGCGTTGAACAAGCTGCTCAGAATCCAAGTGCGACAAAAGAAGTCTGGGATCAATTAATAACTGAGGGTCAAAATTTACCTAATATAAATAATATAGGTTATTTCGCACTTAGGCACTTAGTTGAGGTGGCAGTTCAAAAAGGTCATTATCAGGCGATAGTTGAAATTGGATTAGACAGATATGGTGAAGAGGCAGGTAAAACTGAAGGAGAAGCATTTGGAATTTTATTAAATTTAGCTCAATGGTTAAAAGAATTTAACCAACCTTGGCTTTATAAACAATTTTCATTTAATCAACCTCCTGCCAGAGAAGCAACGGAGGAAGAGGAAAAGAAAGACCTGCTTACAGATAAGCAGCTAGCTCAATTGGGCTTAAAACGAGAGCAGCTTGGCAAAAAGTCGATTATTCCAAAAATGGAAAGAAAATTTGTATTACCTGCAAAAGATGAGGGGGGTAAATGGGAGATTCAATAAAACTAGATGACAACGAGCTTATATATAGTAACAAAAGCTCTTCCCTTTAGGAGGGGTTTTTTACTAATAAGGAATACTTGAAGCGGGGCTTCAGTGAGTAAGTGGAGACCTCGCAGAAAAGGAGACGCTCGATATTAGGGTGCTAACCCGACTGGAAGAGGTTAGAACTGGGATTTAGAACAAAAATGTACAAAGTAACCATATGCCAAATCTATCTAAGAGAATTAACAAAACAATCAAATAGATGCAAATTTATAATTATGTACGCTAACTAGTATTTATGTGAAGTATCCATATTTCCATATAAATACTAGTTGTCGAATTTTAGGTACTCCAAAAACACTACGTCCGAGAATCTGATATCTATAACCACTTATTCCATTTAAATATCCCAATCATCGCAGCGATGACGAGGAACATAGAGATGATAATACTCCAGAAGTGTTGAACGTTGTCTAGCGCGGCTGTAAAGGGGAGCCCTACATTCATTCCAAATAGGCCTGTTAAGAACGTTAGAGGGAGCATAATGGCCGAGAACACCGTTAGCGTACGCATGGTGTTATTGATCTTGTGAGAAAGAAGGGATTCGTTGGTGTCCTCGAGTGATTCGATTACCTCCTTTTGAGTTTCTAGTATACTCCATAGTTTTTCAATCTGATCCACTACATCGTCAAAGTAAATTTCAAGATTTTCTGGTAAGAACCGCTTTTGTTTGTGCTCTAGGGCAGCGATTACCGTTCGTTGTGGCATTAGGGTTTTTCGGAGAGTGATGATGTTCTTTTTGGTGATCATGATATCGAATAGCTGATCTCTTACATGAGCGGTTTCAAATATTTCTTTCTCGATATTTTTTAGATTTACCTGAATTTTATCGGTGATTGAAAAAGAGAATGTAAATAAGCTATTTATGATTGAGTAGAGGAGGTATCCCGTACTTTCTCCAAAAAACAATTTACGTGATTTGGCTGACTTTTTACATTTTTCGAATATTTTATTCAGCTCGTCTAAATGACCATCGTGGAGGGTGATTAGGTAATTTTCTCCGATAAAAATATTTACTTGTTCAGCTGAAATATGGCGTGTGCGTCGATTGTAATAGGGGAACTGAAGAACGATAAAAAGGTATTTTTCATATTCATCAATTTTTGGTCGCTGACTTTCAGAAAGACAATCTTCTAAATCTAAAGTATGAAAGCGATACTTTTTTTTGAGCGCCAGAATATCCTCCTCCTTAGGATGAACAATATTGATCCACTTGTGATTTTCGAAGTTGATATCTGCCATAATTTAAGTCTCAAGTGTAGTGAGAGTTATTTCTTCTTTTTTGGGAGCCATTTTTTATGACTGGTATTGTGGTGAGTTTGAGCGAGCCTTCGATGATATTCTTTTTTGAAACTCAAGGCTATTTTGATGCACCAGTAGATGATGTAGCCAAAAAGCAAGAACCACCACAGTCGCATTGATAGGAATGGAATGCCCGCTTCGCGAACAACAAGGAGAAGTAGTAGAAGTACTGAAAAATTAAAAAAACGACTCGGATATTTTTTGAGCATCTTTTTTAACACAGCGTCTTTAACATGCTTTTTGCGATAGTATTTAATTGCAAGGCTAAAAAGTACAAGTAGCGCAATAAGCAGTATTGTAAGCTTCGTGTATTGAAAATTCGGATCAGGCCGAGGAGTGAAATAATATTGGAGAGTGAGTAATCTTTCCATGATTATAGTGCTTAAGAATTAGAGATTGTTTTCTTCCCCGCAGACGTGGTCCCGCTTCGCGGTGATTTGGTGGTGGTTTTTTTAACTTTTTTTAATGCTGGTTTTTTATCTTCTTTTTCACCCTCACCAATACTCTCTAGAATCAGTCGATGTTCCAGCTCTTCGTAATAGCGTTCAGTGGTTGTTTTTCCAGGCCTTATAATTAAATACAATAAGGTTCCTAAAATTGGGAAAGCAATATTGAGAAGAATAGCGACTACTTGAAAAATAAGGCTGTCAGAACGATGAATGGCATCTCTTGTTACCCATACGACGATTGCAAGCCAAAGTAGGCCAATATAAATAATAACGGCTAGTTGAATGGTTTGAAAAGACGGGGCGCTTAAAAAATCGATAATAGCATCTAAATTGAATTGAGAGAGAGGTTCTAACATTTTTTAATGATTTTATGATGAATGGTTGATTCCGAGGTGTTTTTGGTGAGATGTGTGAATATAGGATATGAACGCTAGGGCAGCAATAATTAGATAATTAGTTTTATTATAAGTTGAAGGAGATCCGTGTAAAAAGTCAATTCCCAGAGCGCTGATAGAGTATAACATAATAGCCAAACTGCTTACCACTCCACTTAAATGAGTTCTCTTGACAGACTTCATTGAGATGCTGAATATAATGAATGTAATGATGGCTGAATAGAGTTGAGTGGGGTGAATAGGGTTAGTGTAGGGGATGTTAAAGGTATCAAAGCTGATTCCCCATGGAAGATCGGTTAGGCTTCCATAATGGGTTCCGTTGAAGAAGTGCCCGATATGAATAATGAAAAGGGCTGAAAAGCCGCTTAATGAAAAAGCGTCGAGCCATCCCCAGAAGTCTTCGTGGGCTTTTCGAGTTAAATAAAAGAGTGTTGCCAATCCTACATAGAGAATTCCGAAAGCGCTGAAGCCCAGATCCCACAAAAAGAAAATTCGAAGTGGATGTTCGGTAAAAACAGAAAAATGCTCAGCAATGTAAAAGAGCCGCCCTCCAATTAGTGGGATTAAGATAAGCTTGCTGAAGTGATCAACAAAAAAGCTAAGCTTTAGCTTTTTTAGACGAATAAAGCGCACCAAATGGACAATGGCAACAATGAAGGCTAGGACCAATAATAGATTGAAGGTAGTTATGGTTATCGGACCATATTGAAGAAGGATTTCGTACATATTAAGTCTCAAGTGCAAGTGCGAGTCTCAAGTGAGATCCACACTTGCACAAATTTAAAAGTTAATTATCGGATGACTTGAGTGCTGTCCAAACCGCCGGAAAGAGTGAATCCAGGAGGGGGATTGTTGAGTGCCCGAGGGTCTTTTTCAACGAAGAATGGAGCGAGTTGAGAAATAGTAGGATCTTCGATAATGAATCCAGATGCATCCAGCTTGATAAGTGGAGGGGTTTTTGCAATTGGACCCTGAATACAAAGTCCAGTTTCATTATCACAACTACCGCCACCACTGAATTTACCATTATTAGCAATTTTACTTGCAACAATAATAAGATCTGAATTGTCATCCTCTGGATCTTCCCTTGCTTCTTCATTTACGGCAGTGAAGCGCCTTAGGTAATCGAAATCATATCGTTGAGCGCAATTAAGGCGGCCATCACCGTCTAAACAATCAATGCCTTCTGGCACCTTTTCCTGTCCAGCTCCTCCAATGGTATTACGAGAAGCAATGGACCCTTGCCAATAAAGCTGGCTACCAAGATCTTGAACATTTCCAGCGCTTCCACCGTAGTAAACAAGGCTTGGATCATTGATTTTTGGAACCGCAGTTGCATTTGCTAATACACTACCTTCTGGTCGGCTGATCACGCTACCCTCTGTATATAAGGTAGTGGCAATATTGGTTGGAACCGGAGATATATAGGTATTGGCTCCGTCTCCAATATTTTCTGCGATGACAATAATTCCAAGTGAAGCGTTATCATCGTTGTAAATAATATTACTCTTAATGAACACATTGGCTCCGCCTTGGACAATAATTGTGTAAGGCATATTAGGAGCAACGAGATCACTTACCCCATCCCCAAGGACCAACTCTTCATCAGAAGTTCCCTCGTAAAAAGCAATCATTGTACCGTTGACGTTGTCGGTTGTTGTACAGTCGCCAGAAAGTTCAAAGCCATAAATGTCAGTTTCATCACTAGTCAATTCTTTAACAGGACAAGGGGTTATACTGGCTGTCATTTCAGCCACGTTTCGTCGAATCTGTTCTTGAAGGTCTCGAGTGCTATCCGTGCTAACCACATCGAACTGACGATCGGTGACAATTTGATCTCCTGCAACGGTTCCAATTGCCTCCAGGCCAATATCTTTTACATCAATATCGGTAATAAGGGGCTCTTCGCTTGCGTAAATAGTAAAGAGGTCTTGATCGGCGAAGCGATAGGCGATCTCTTGAACAACTTGGAATTTAATGTCGTTAATGGTAACAGGAATGAATTTTTCGGGGGTGAATTGGAGTTCTTTGTTGAGCACTTTTGCAGCCGAGCCAATACTTCCACTTCCAATTTTTAGGTTTGCTGGGTCACTACGATCAATCTGACCATTTGGATACTCTCCGGTTTCGGGGTCTGCTTTATAAATTTGCGGGATACTTTCACGTCCGGTTATTGTATAGGTTCCGTCGGTTTGGATTCCAGAGGTACTTTCTATGCCAAAATCATATGAAAATTTGAAACCAGAATGAAAAGCTTGGTACACTCCATGAAAAGGGGAGTTGTTGGCACTGATATCTCCGATTAGACTGGAGTGAGAACCGTCGAATAATTCAAAACGAGTGCAATAATCACAAGGCTCAAAAGGATCTGTCCAGGCAAGATTTCCGTCTTGACCACTTTCTGATGGGGTTGTGATTCGATGCAGTTCCATTAGCGCAACCGATGGATTGTCGGAGTAGTACTGGAATACATTATCGATCGACAGCCCTCCTCTTGATCCTGCTACTGAATGGGTGGTGTCGATTTCTTTTGAACTGATGTTGTTAATATCAAAGGTAAGATTGGCTGGCACGCTGAGTGAGAGTACATTTGAAATACCTCCAGCGATTAAATTTGGATTGTCGGTAAAGATAGGTGGTATGAAAGTGAGGCATGAAGAGTGTGGGGCAGTGGCAATACCAGTGCTGCATTTGGCATTGAACATATTGAGTGCCCCTGGGTCATATCCGTTGTCTGGGTCTGTTTCATTGTTTGGATTAACACAAACAATGTCACTTGGGGATCCATTCGATGGTTCGTTGCAGGCCTCTATAATTGTTCTTGAATCATCGCTCAGCGTTAAAGGTTCAACCTCTGTAATAATTTTTGAGGTTGCTGGTAGTTCGTCATTTGAAATGAAATAATTGAATGATTTAATTTCCAAGCTCCTTGAAGGTGTTGTTTTGTCGCTGGCTAGGTAGCTTATGTTAGGCGCAAAGGAAGCGATTTCAAGTGGGTAGTGATCTTCTAGGCCGAGTCTATGAACGGGAATCTCCCATTTGTTTTTATTGGCATTGTTAGCCTCTGTTCCATCCCAAAGATATTCAGGATTGATTGTGGTGGTCTCGACTCCTTCTGAATCCGTGACTATTGATCCATGCACTTTGGCCAGCAGGTCATTTCCTGTTGTTTCTACCGATGCTTCACTATGCCTAACAGGTGTGAGGTAGGGCATAGAAGGGGTTCCTTGAATCAAGTCGTAGACGAGATCGTTTTCAAGCGTGGCAGTGATTGAAACTCGCCTTTCAGGGCATTCATCGTATTGATAATAAGGTTCATCAGGATAGTCATTGCAATTGATATCGACAATTGGGTTTCCGGCGATGTCTTTTAAATCCACTCGATATTTTATTGCCTCTTTTCCGTCAGCGATGGCCGATTCAGATTCTCCAGCAGGGAATTTTACTTCTGAATTTTCAGCGGAATAATTTCCAGCACGTACAAACACTGTTATTGGGTTGGCGGTTGGGCTAGGTGGGTCAGCAGGGTCGATGTCATCGTTGATTGCAGGATTGATGAAGTGATCACCGATATAGATAGTATTTTTTACCAAATCAACAATCTTAGCGTGGATTTCATATTTACAGAATCCGCTTGGGATATTTTCAACCATTCCTAATAAAGGTAGGCTGAGCGATAGGATGCTTCCATTGAGCTTATCGAGCACTTCGGCGGATACGGGATAATTGGAGGGGAATGGGTAGGTATTCCTTCCAATACTTTCTTTAGCGGGAATAAAGGCACCACAGTGATCAATAAAGTTTTCATCGAATTTAACGTAAACCTCAGTTGTTTCTGAATTGATTCCAGATTCATCATCGGCAGCGAACTGGTCCCATACAATGGTGGTTGCATTGTCATGATCACCTGTGTTTACCCCAGTGGCAAACCAAACCTTATCGGGCCCTAGAAAAACGGGTGGTTTTTTATCGGGTACCCATACGGTCAGGGCTCCAAAATTAAAGTCAAATGTATCGGTTGCTTCCGCGCTGAATTTGATCCAGCCAAGTTTTTCGCTCCACGCATAACCATGAAGATTACGCCCTAGTAGTATTTCTGATTCGTCTTCTGCCCCTTCGTCAACTAATATCTTTTGCATGTCTTCGTTGATTTCTAGCCAAGTTCCCCAGTCTTCGAGTTCTTGAGTATTAACATCTGTCACTACCCCAATCGTTCCTGCGTCATCGGATGAAAAACGAAGCCATCCGGTGTATTCATTCCAGCCATAGCCAGTGATCGATACGCGATTGTTCGGGGCGATCGGTACCATTTTAATGCGAGGGTACATATAGGAAGGGTAGGGATCTCCTGATCCATTTTCCTGCCCGGTAAATCCGCTTGCCGTACTGACCGCTGTGTTAATTTGTTTCCCATCAATCACAATCCAGCCAATTTTATCGCTCCACAAAAAGCCTGTTAAAAGGCATCCATCAATGGTGCAATCTTCTTCTTCTACGCTGATGTGAGCTGTTACAGTTTTATCCCCTGGTACAAAGGTAGTTAGAGGGTCTAGCCCGTCGAAAATTTCATCTTGCGGACTTACATAGAACTGTTTAGTTGGTCCTACGTAGTATTTTGAATCTGTATTGTCGAAATTAGTATTCCCCACTGGCTCTTCGGCCGTTTTGTAATCGAAATGGATTAATCCTATTTTATCTCCGAATGATGTTCCTGTAATGGGAACTCCAAGGGCATAAGTTTTTCCTGAAAGAATCAGGAGTCCAACAAATAGAATTAGAAATGATTGAAGTTTGATTTTCATTTAGCTTGGTGGTTATTGGGCGTAGGTGAGGCAGGTTTGCCGTAAGCCTTCATCCAGTATTTTGGTGCAAAGCGATGGATCCTTTAAGGAAGTCGCTTGTTTTAAATAGAAACTATTGATTGTAGCGCTTTGAGTTTTTATACAGTTAGCCTGCATATCTAAATCGGTGATCAGATTGCAGTAGCTTAAATCTTTTTTTTCTAAAGCGAGATTAAAATTCGCCTGATTTTTACATTCATCGGTTTGGCAGGCTGTTATTTTTTCTTCAGCAGTTTTATAGGTTCTTGTGATTTGTGTTTTTGTTACCTCAGCGATTTCGATGTTTTTTGCAACGGCTTTTACACATCTATCTTTCAGGCTACCATCTTTAATTACTTCACAGCTTTCCTTATCAGTGCTTTCGTTGCTGGCAGCGAAATAAAAGTTATCCAGACAATTTTGCTTTAGAGCTATATCTTGAATTTGTTCACAGGCATCAGTTGACTCTGCGGTTCTTCCAGACAGCGATCGGATTTGATCGAGACAGCCTTGTTTCACCCCAGGGTTTTTAATCTTTTCACATAGGCTTTCATCAGAGCTTTCAGTCGCTAACCCTAAATAGATGCTATCAAGACATTTTTCTTTTAAGGTTTCGTTTTTAATTTCTTTACATAGGTTTTCGTCTTTTTTTTGAAGCGCTGTGTTGTAATTCATGGTGTCGAAACACAGTTGTTGTAATTCTTCATCGTGCTCAATTTTTTCACATCCTTCACCGCTCAATAAAGCACTCTGATATGATTCATTGTCTTGTTTCTTTTTTTCTGATTCGGAAATTTCTGGAACAGCGAAGGTTTTTTTAGGCTTTGATTTTACTTCTTCTGGTGTCGTTCCAACGGAAGTTACAACCTCCTCTTTCGTTTCGGTTGGGTCTTTATCTTTTTGCAGAAATAGCAGCAATCCGAAGGCGCCAACGATTAAAATTATAAAAACAATCCAGCCGACAATTTTTCCTTTTGGTGAACGCATATTTTTGTTTTAAAAATTAAGTCTTAAATATCCTATCAAATTGCCCCAATGAGCACAAGGAACGAAGGGGTTTAGAAATTAACGATCAAAAGGGCGTATAGGCCCAAGCCAAAGAACATTAAAAATATTCCGGCTATTGCATTTTTCCTGAGATGAAGGTTTTTCATCCTAAGGATCAAATGCATTAGAAGGAGGAAAATACTGATGTTTAAAATCAATGGTGTTTTCATTGTTTTAAATACAAAATCTTTATCGAGCCCAATTCCTTTTTCTAAAGAAAAGCTTACTAAGAAAAAATAAATAACATAAAAGCATAGTAGCCAGCCAACAAAGCTGTCGATTTCCACTAAAACAGATGTAAAATCTTTACCTTTTTTTATTTTTTTTGACCCCTTCTTAGCTCCTCCCTCTTCGGTTTCTTCTGCCTCCTCTGTTCCTTCTTGGCCTTCTTCATGGTCTTTTTTGAATATGTCTTTCAAAGCCTTCATCATTTCCTTTTGTCGGGTTTTTTTAAGGATTGGACTGGTTGCGCTAAAGTATCCTTGCATCTTTTCAATAAACAAACCGATTTTTCCTTTTGGCTTCGTTTCCTTCTTTTTTATGTCTGCTAAGTTTGGAACTTTCTTTTTTGTGAACTTTTCGGAAATACTGTGTACTTTGGCTTTGATTTTAGCGACGAATCCTTTTGGCCCCTCTCCTTCTTCCCCCTCCTCTTCCTTGGGTTCTGTCATTTCCTTTAGGCGCGTGGCGATGTTGCTGAAGATTTTTTTAACCCCTGTTGATTCAATGGCTTTTTTGTAAAGTTCAAACTCTTTTTTTACCAGGGCACTTTCTCCAATTTCATCTTTAAGATTGTGAAAGTCTTCACTTAATTCTCCTTCCTCCGCTTTGTCTGGATTCGAGACGAGTTCATAAAGTTCATTACTAACCTCTGTAATATGCTTGATATTATTACTGGTTCGTATACGCTCTAGGTTCCCCAATGTTTTTTCAATTTCTTGAAAGAGTTCATTACTGAAGAGTTCGCGATGTTCTTCGATAACTTTTTTAGTGTTGATGATTACTAAATCAATTTCTTTAATCAAGACCTCATCCATTTCACTTTCTCCATCAAGAGAATCTTCATCTTTGTCTTCACCTCCCTCCGCTTCTTTGCTGGCATTTTCTTGTTCTAGTTGAGCTTCAAGTCCTTCGATGAGCCCCTTTCCTGCCTCTTGTTGCTCAGGTGTGGCAGTGCTTTCATATAAATTATTGAGTTTGAATTGGTATTCCGTTCGGAGCCTTCTATAGGCGGAGATGTCATCGGCAGCGTCGATGGTTCCTTCGACTTCTTTTCCGTTTGGATCCACCGCTAAAAAAGTGAATGTTTTAATTCCTTTTTCCACTTTTGCCGCCTCTTGAGTTTCTTGAAGCTTTGCAAATTCTTCGTCCGAAATTTCGTTTACCGAAAGAATCGCCACTCCCATTTTATGCAATTCTGCCTGGGCAGCCTCCTGACTTTCCACGTCGAAAACACCGATTATTTTTTTGTTATCCTTGGTTAAGGCGGTGTATGAAAACTTCATTGTTTCTTTTTTATTTTTCTTACCTTATATAAGATTACAGATATTTTAGCACAGAGTTAGACACGGAGACAACTAAATTGCAACGTGTTCTTAATTGTCATTCCCGACTTGACCTGCCTGCCGGTAGGCAAGGTCGGGAATCTATAATTTGAATTAGATTCCCGCCTACGCGGGAATGAAAAAGTGGTTAAGTTGTAATTTGCTTTTTTGGTGTTATGATTTGGATCTATGAAATATGCATCGATTGTTTTGTTTAAAAAACTAGGAGAGTTTGATGATGAGTTGACGTACCAGATTCCAGATGAGATTGAGGCCGATTGTAAAGTGGGTGTTTTTGTTGAGGCTCCCTTAAGGAATCGTTTAAACAAGGGGATTATTACCGCTATTCAAAGCAAAGCTCCTGAGGGAATCCCTGAAGATAAGATGCGCCCGATTCAACGTGTTTATTCGGATGTTTTTTTGTCTGAAAACTCGATTCAGTTAGCTCGTTTTGTGAGTGATTATTACCGAACTTCACTGGCGCGTGCTTTGCGCCTTTGTGTTCCCGCTAGCCTTTGGAAGGGGAGAATTAATCCTCCGTCAAAAAAATGGTATCGGCTTTTGAATGCTGAAGTTGAGCTTCGTGGGAAGAAACAAAAAGAACTGCTTGAAGTTTTGATTCAAAATAAAGGATTGATTGAAGCTGAGTTGATTGATTTTAGTTCAGCGATTGTAAAACCATTGATTCAAAAAGGGGTGATTGAGGAGTTTTTGGAACCCATTTATAAACCCTCCAATGAATCATTTCCCTTAAAGCAATCCGATAAAACGCTTACGGATGATCAGGTGACAGCTTTGGAATCCATTCGCTCATCGAAAAAGCCTGTTTTACTTCACGGTGTGACAGGTTCTGGAAAAACGGAGATTTATTTACGTTTGATTTTGGAGACGATTGAGAGCGGAAAGCAGGCGATTTTATTGGTTCCGGAAATTGCTTTAACTCCGCAAACGGTTCGTTATTTTGAAGATTTTTTAGGGGATCGAATTGCTCTTTTTCATTCAAAACTCACTGTGGCACAGCGCGCGAAGGAATGGTGGAAAGTTCAGAGTGGACATGCTCGTTTGGTGATCGGTTCCCGATCTGCTATTTTTGCGCCAGCTCAAGAGCTTGGGCTTATTATTCTCGATGAGGAACATGAGTGGACTTACAAGCAGGAGTCGGCTCCTTATTATCAAACCCATCGAGTGGCTGAGGAAATTTCTCGATTGAATGATTCCAAGCTTGTTTTTGGTAGCGCTACTCCTTCGGCAGAAAGATATGCAAAGGCGAAGCCTTTGAAATTCGAAAATCGAAGCTCGAAACTCGAATCTCGAAACTCGAAATCCGAAATTCTAAATTCTAAATTCGAAAACAATCCAAATTCTAAATATACTTATGTTCATTTGCCCAATCGTATTCTTCGGGATGATCTGCCGACGATTCAGATTGTTGATCTTCGGGAGGAGTTTAAAAAGCGAAATTTCAGTATTTTTTCTTTGGTACTTCAGAATAAAATCAAAGAACGATTGGAAAATAAAGAACAGGTGATTTTATTTGTGAATCAACGAGGGATGTCCAGTGCTGTTGTGTGTCGTGACTGTGGTTATACCGAACGATGTCCGCATTGTGAGGTGAGTTTAAAATTGCATAAATATTATCAGAATGCGGCCGGGGAACGATTAGTTTGTCATTATTGTAATTATACAAAGACACCAGAATTACTTTGTATGGAATGTCGTTCTCCTCATATTAAACATATGGGAGTGGGGACTCAGCGAGTCGAGGAGGATTTGAAGAGGATGTTCCCCGAGGTTCGTACAGTGCGTGCTGATCGGGATACAACGGCTTCTGGCGAAGGGTTCGCCGGGATCTATCGTGATTTTTTGGATCATCAGTATGATGTTTTAATTGGAACTCAAATGATTGCCAAAGGCCTTGATTTCGCCAAGGTGAGTTTGATTGGTATTGTTTTGGCTGATGTTGGATTGCATATTCCGGATTTCCGAAGTTCGGAGCGATTGTTCCAAATCATCACCCAGGTGTCGGGGCGTTGCGGTCGTCGTGAAAAATCGGGGGAGGTGATTTTGCAAACTTATAACCCTAATCATTCTACTTTTAAAAAAGTAGCAGCTTATGATTACACTGGTTTTATTGAAAAAGAACTTGAGATGCGTGAGGAATTGAATTATCCGCCGTTTAATCAGATGATTAAGTTTACAGTGGTTGGAAATGATCTTAAAAAATTAACTGAGCATATTCAGGTTGAACAAGAGACTTTGGAAGATGTTTTTAAAATTAATAATTTACCTGTAAAAATACTCAGTGCACCGGCACTTATTCCTAGAATGGCGAATCGATACTACTATCACGTTTTACTTCGCGCGGAGGATCCGACGATCATTTTTAAGCACTGGAAAATCCCTCGTGGATGGCGGGTGGATATTGACCCGATTCATACTACTTAATTACTAATTGGTAATTAATTTACTGCTACCTTAAAATGAGTTGAGCTCGTTCTACAAAAACAGATTCGGGAATTCGGGATAAAACCGCTTGAACAATTCGGTCTAAGCTGCTGAATATTGCATCTAAGTTAGTTGCGGACATCACATCGGCTAGTTCAGGATACTTACTGATGAAATTTACTATTTCAGCCAGCAAAGCTTCTCCCTTGTTTTCTTTCATTTTGCTCGTACTGGTAATAAGTGTCATAAGCTCTTTAAAATCGCCATCAAAATGAAGCGCAAAATCTTTTATTTTATTATTTAGAGAATTAACGGATTCCCCTGGATGATTGGTGCTTTTATGTTCTATTGGGGGATCTTCGAAGCCCGATTTTACCCTCCAAAAGTTTTTATCACTTTCGAAGGCTACTCCTGCATAAATTGCTTCGGACATCGCGAATCCTGCCAGGCTTTTACTGAAGTCTTCCTTAAAGTTTTCTTGTGGATTTTTTGCGTTTTCTTCGAGCCATTGAAGCCTTCCTGCAATTGTATTTCCAGCGGATTCTATACTGGCTTCTCTACGACCCGATGTACCTGCCATGTGAGTTCGTGTTATTTCTGCACTAGCTCCTCCTACGATTGCTTTACACCAATCAGGATCAAATTTTTTGTCAGCTTTCGTTGCCTTACCAAGTCTTTGTTTGAAACCAAACGAGTTCATAATGGTTGTGTAATAGTAGCTGTGAAAGCTTGAGTTCATCCCATCGAGCGCGCCATTCTCATATTCTTTTTTAAACTTAGCTTTACACAAATTAGCCCAATCTTCTTTACTATTACAGCCTGAACTCATTGTTAGCCAGTCCATAGGTGGGAAGAGCATTGAGTGAGTATTCAAAGCCTGACCCCTGTCTGGACTTAATATCCCCATTCCCATTCCAGCGACGAGATAAAATAATGATTGTTCTGCATTAAATTTTCCATTAACAATTGCATATTCAATTAACGCTTCGTATTCGGCAGGTTCAACCTCTCCTCGTCGTCCACTTGTGAATTTTAAATAAAGTGCATTTAACTGCTCACCAATGGTTCCTGCACTTTTTTCAATTTTGGGATTATGAGCGTCTTTTCTACTTTTATATCCGCTTTCATGTTTGTTATCTAAATTGAGGAACTCGTCCTTATCCCATATTTCACCCATCGCACTTTTAATCCTTGAGCGAAGGAGGTTGAAATCATTTTTGATGACCTCGT
>CBDUQS010000033.1:0-13968 GCA_965369815.1 uncultured bacterium
TACAATAAAAATAAAAAATATTTGTCATCCCGGACTTGATCCGGGATCCAGGCAGGCCAAAACATGGAGGAAATATAACAAACCCTCCGTTCCCAGCTACATCAAACTAACCCCATTAAGCAATGGTGTCACAGTATATCGGATGGATCCTGAAATAAATTCAGGATGACAAAGAGGGTATAAAAAATTAATCTCTCAAAACTTCGTCCTCAACCTTCTTCATCACTTCATAATCCGTATCATCCTCATGATCATGACCAAAGATATGTAAAAACCCATGCACAAAAAGCCGATAAAGCTCGTGTTGTAAATCATTGCCGAAGTCCCCCATCTGCCCTTTTGCAGTAGGAATACTAATGTAAATCTCCCCAATCAATTCAGAAGCTTCACCTTCTTCTATATAAGAGAATGAAAGAACGTCGGTAGGCTTGTCTTTATCGCGATACTGTTTATTCAGCGCCTGAATATACTCATCGTTCACGAAGATTACATTTAAAATTCCTTCCGTTTTCGGAACATGCTTTTTGAGACGCTCAATATATTGTTGAAAGCCATCAATTTCAATCCCCAGCTCCTCAGTATTAATGAATTGAATATCCATAAATAAACTTTAAAACAAGATTATTATACTACACAAAGCAAAAAACACTACTGAACCCAAGTAATAGCCGATTTAATACCACCTCTTACATTTTCAATTAAGTCAGCCTTACCACCTTCTTCAATTTGCTCTGATTTCTTACTGACCATTTCACCCAAAGTAGAATAAGCGGCTTCAAGCTTCTGGCGTACAACTTCTTTTGAATCCCCATCTTCAATGCCAATGACATCAAGAATATCAATATGCCCATCAAGGATATCCATATCCTCCTTAAGCTCCACAAATTCTCCACCTTCAAAAGCTGACAAAAACACTCTACCAGCCTCTTTCGGGTCAACTCCATGATAATCAGCAAAGTTGTTAAATTTTGATTCCATAATAATTAGTTAGTTTATAATTCTGTTAAGAAATGTAAACTAACTATGCACTATTTTTAGAAATAAGTCAACTTTTTTAATCAAAAAATACTCATCTGATCCTCCGAAGTTAACTTATCCGCAGGGACCATCTTTTCGAGACGCTTTTTTAAACTCTTCATCTCCATCTCCTCAAAAAACTTCTGAAGCCCTAAATAATTCAACTTATCAATCTCCGTATCCTCTTTTTTAAAGTCACAAGGCACGCTAGTAACAATCTCTGCCAAATGACGTGAAAAGAAAGCGCTCTCACGGCCATTAGTAAGCCTAGCGCGCATCTTATCAGGAATCTCACTCAAGTGCTCGTAAATCCCATCAAGTGTCTTGTACTCATTAAGTAAATTAGAAGCTCCCTTGGGGCCAATCCCATCCACTCCCTTAATGTTATCACCCGTATCACCAACCAATGCTTTGTAATCTACAACCTGATTAGGCTGGATCTGATATTTCTTAAAAACACCTTCCGCATTATAAAAGGTTGGCTCCTTGTATCCCTTATGAGGAAAAACAACAATAACATCATCATTCACCAACTGAAGCATGTCCATATCCCCCGTTACAATAAAAGAGGTAATCCCCTCTTCTTGAGCCTTTTTAGCCAGCGTCCCCATCATATCGTCCGCCTCGTAGCCTGCCTTAGAATAAATCGACATATTAAAATTCTTCACCATTTCGTGGATCCGTGGAATTTGAGAATAGAGCTCATCGGGTGCTTTTTTACGAGTTGCCTTATAGCCTTCATGCACCTCATGGCGAAAAGTAGGCGCCTTTTCATCAAAAGTCATTGCAATGTAGTCTGGCGCTTCTGCATCGATAATATTCAAAAGCATGCTCGCAAACCCATAAATTGCATTCGTTTGCTCACCCGTAGAAGTTCTAAGAGGATTTTGAATCGCATAAAAAGCACGATGAATCAGATGATTACCATCAACAACCACAAAACGCTTTTCACCTGTTTTTTTATCAAGAAAATGTCCTTCGCTCATTGCAAATAATATTTAAAACGTCATAACGTTATCACGTTTTATAAAAAAGCGGTTATTTTACCCTAGATTTCCCCCTAAAAATATGCTATAATTACTGGATAACTTGGAAAACAATTTTAAATCAATACATGCCAGACAACAAATACAACCCGGCTTACGATAATAAAATTTACCAAAAATACAGTAAAAAGACGATTGAGAATAAAATAAAAAATAAAGAAGCTTTTTGCAGTGAAGTAGGTCTTAACTTCAACAAGAAGGTTCTTTTAGCATGTATTACTTATCCACTAACCGACAATAACAACCTGCACATGATTCAGGATGTAATGAACGGCATTGCCGAACAACCGATTGAGGTAGTGGTAACCAGTATTGGCACAGCGAAGTATCAAAAGTTATTTACGGACCTAGCAGAGGAAAATAGTGAAAAAATTGCGATCACTGAAAATAGTGAGGATGAAAAACGAAAAATCTACGCCGCCGCCGATATCATCCTGATCCCGTCAGACAGCGAAGAATGTATTAAAGAAGCTGAGATAGCAATGAGGTACGGAGTGGTACCTATCATCTCTCAGCAAGAATTCACCGAAGACTACAATCCAAATCAGGAACAAGGGAACTCATTTATACACATCAAAAATAGCCCCTGGAGCTTCTTCGCAAACATCATAAGAGCTCAAGAGTGTTTCCGATTCCCATACGACTGGAAAAACATCGCTGGAAGTGCAATGGAGATGGAGTAAAAATTTAGATTTTGCATTTTAAATTTTGCAATGTCATTTGGCATTTCATTATTTTTAATAAATGAAAAAACAACTCAATATTTAAATTGAATGTAAATTGAAAAATGCAAAATGAGAACTTGAGCGCTAGCGAAGTGATCCCCCTCCCTGTAAAGGAGAGCTGCCGCCACTGTTGGCGAGCTTGTTAATCAAATCGTTCATCAGTAAAGTGATACGATCCCAAGTGATCAACGAAAGAAGATCGAAGCCAAAAACAAGCCCGAGTATTTTAATAATGGTTACCGAAAAAATCGTAACAATCAAACCGATGATCGCATATCGAATGGTGTGAACCGCCTGTTTAATTTTATCCTCCTGACCTCCTGATAGAATAAAGGAGATTCCCCCAAAGAATATGTAAAACACAGATAAGGTCCCAGCCATAATAATAGCAATCGCTACACCCAAATTGAGTATATCGACAATATTAAACGTCTGAGTAACCATGATTGTGTTATCCATAATCGGCTGTTTATTAACTAGCTACAACAAAGCTGACAGCAATCAGCTGACAACTAAGGTTTAAGCTGAGTGCTCTTTTATTATATCTCAAGATCTGGCTCATCCAAAACACTCTTTTCTGAAGACTCATCTTCCAGCTCACCCATTTTAACTTCTCCACCTTCTGGCTCAACGATCTTCATATTGATACGAGTATTGGTTTTAGCACCAATAACACGAAGTAGAATACGAATTGATTTAGCGGTTTGACCGCTTTTTCCAATCACCTTACCCATATCTTCTTTTGAAACTTGAAGGGTTAAAAGAACCCCCATAGAATCAACAGTGCGGGTAACAGCAACCATATCGGGTTGTCCAACGATTGACTTAACAACGTATTCAACAAAATCTTTGTCTGGACCAACAGACGAATCTCCGTCAGGTATAGCTTCTTCAGCCATAGTTTATAAGATTAAAAGGTAAAATAGAAACCGAAAAACAATTACTCTTTTTTATCATCAGATTCCTCTCCATTTTCTTCTTCTTTAACCTCCTCTTTAACCTCTTCCTCAGCAGGAGCTTCCTCTTTAGCTTCTTCCTTAGACTCTTCTTCAGCTGGCTTTTCCTCATCCTCTTTAGATTCTTCCTTAGGCTTTTCAGCTGGCTTTTCTGGAGTCTCCGTAGCTTCAGCAGAGGATGGCTCTTCCTTAGCCACCTCTTCAACAACTTCTTCAACGGTAGCCTCCTCCTTCACTTCTTCTTTAGACTCTTCAACAGCTGGCTTTTCCTCTTTCTCTTTTGGATTTTTTGTCTTCCTATCTTTCATTTCAATAATAAAGCGTTCCATATCCTTAACACCTGAAGCCTTTAAAAGGCGAGCAACTGTATTAGTGGGCTTAGCACCCTTTTTGATCCATTCAAGAGCTTTGTCGGTATCAACCTCAAAAGACCAAGGTTTAACCAATGGATTGTAAAAACCGATTTGATCAACATAACCACCTTGAACAGCTGTTGAATGTTCTGCGACAACAACTCGATAAAATGGCATTTTTTTTCTTCCGGTACGCTGGAGACGAATTTTAAGCACGGGCGTTTCTGAATTAATAGAAATAAGGATTGCCATGAACCATCTGGTGCAAGGCGAGGGAAATTGTAATCAAGTGTTAATCAATTGTCAAACTTTTTATTTGCACCTTTTTAACTGACTGATCACCAAAACGGCTTTTTATTTTAGTTAAGATTGTTTTTTGCACACCCCAAAGCTCCTGACTCCATACGGAATTAGGGCTAGAAATGTATAAAGTACCCTTATCAAGCTTATAAGCCTGAATGCGATCATTGAAAGGCTGGAGCTCACCTTTTAGCAGCTGATTAGCAAAGAAAAGAACTTCAGCGGATTTAGCAGGTGCAGAAAGGGAATGGTGATTTAAGCGCACTTTAATAAGGTCGACTAATTTATCCATAATTCTTATTCATATTGTTATCAGCTCTCCCGAGGACTCGGGATCGCGCTTTCATATTGCTACCAAATTGCTTAGCTATCCAGAGGCTATTTGAAAGCCATCTGGAAGCTATTTGGAAGCTATTTGCTAGCCATTTGGTTATAAATATTCAAAACCGATTCTGCCATTTTATCCCAACTAAAAAATTTAACCCTCTCAAACCCACGATCTACCAAGCGCTGACGCAAAGAAGCATCGGTCGCTATCATGCGCATCTTTTCACGTATATCATCTACATTATAAGGGTCAAAAAAGAGTGCATTCCCCTCTCCACAGACCTCTGGAATGGCCGACTTATTAGAAGCAACCACCGGAGTACCGCACTGCATCGCTTCCAAAGGAGGAAGTCCGAATCCTTCATAAAAAGAAGGAAAAATATAAGCCAAAGCATGCTGATAAAGTGCTTTTAGATCATCTTCTGAAACCATACCAACCAAATGAACGTCCTCCTCAAGCTGAAGCGACCTAACGGTATCGGGAATTTCATGATAAGTAGGATTATGACGCCCCGTAATTACCAAATTATACTGCTCACCCAAATCTTCGTTCATCTGATCAAACGCCTGAATCAATCCAACTAAATTTTTATGATCCCTCCAGACCCCTGTATAAAGGAAGTAAGGCTTTTGAAGCCCAAGTCGCTTCATTAAATCCGCCTTTTTAACATCAGAAGGCTCCGCAAATTCAGGATTAACCCCATTGTAAACCACCTCAATACGATCGCCCGATACCCCCATTATCTTTTCAAGATCTTTTTTGGTGTGCTCAGAAACCGCAATAATCTGTTTAGCCTTGCTAGTAACCCTCTTTAAAACAAGGCGATAAGCCAAGCGTCGAAAAATACTATTAAACTTTTTACCGGGAAAAAACGAAAGGGTTAAATCGTGAATGGTAACCACATAATCCCCGTTGTAAAAAATAGGAGCATTAAAGTGGCAAAAGTGCATCAGATCTACCTTTTCTGCCTTAATAACCTTTGGAAAACCAAATTGCTCCGCAAAAGAATAATGAGGAAAATCCGCCAAAACTTTTTTGAAACGATCGTTCGGGGCTTTAAAAGAATCAAAGGATTCCTTCCTTAAGAAAATCACATATTCATTCTCATTATCCAATTGTGCCAAGTGCTGAATAAGCTCATAAGTATAACGGCCAATTCCAGTAAATCCCGATCCATACATACGAGCGTCAATTCCTATACGCATAATTACTCAATTAATAATTAACAAAAATATTTTAGCACAATAAACACCTTTTAAAACTAAAATAAGAATTTCGATTTTCGCCTGCCCCGCATTTGCGGTGGAGCTTCGATTTTCGAGTTTCCTCAAAGAGGGATTCCATTGATAAAAAGAGAGAAATTTGCTATAATAAACAGATATATTCAAATAGCTTTCAAATGGCCTCCAGGTTGCCTACAGCTATTTGATAGCAATTTGATAGCAATTTGAATAAACATTCCAAACATCTTCGGCATCATGCAAAAAAGCACAATGAAGACCATCTTCATCTGAAAGGTTTGCTTTCAAAATACAATCCAACCAAAGAAAAGATAGGGGGAACTTTTGTGGTAACTTTTTTAGTTGTACTGCTTAGCTTGCTGATTTTCAGAAGCTGGGGAGGAATTGTTGAGGCATTAAAACCCGACCCAAAACTCCCGCCACAACAAGTGGAGACACACGGTGCAAAAACAGGGGCGTTAAGCGTATACAAAGTGGAAAAACAAGCCAGTAGGGATTACCGAAACCTACTCTCAAGCATTTTAACCATCGGAAGCGTTCAGGCCGCCGACACCAATATAGCTTTCGGACAAGGAAGAGGTGAAGAAATGCCAAGACTTGGAGATAATTTAGGAAACAGTGTATGGACTACAAATTATCTAAGCACTGGACAACATTTAACAAAAATAATGCAGAAACGAGCCAAAGGGCTTCAGAAAAGCGTTCTTTCTACCTACTACCTCGGAGAAAAAACAATCGATATCAACTCAACCCTTCAATCGGATTCTAAAATTTTGGGTCAAATCAAAAACACACTATCGGTGGATCTATTTCAGTACTTAAATCAAGCAGTCCATCGTGCGGACGCCTTGGATGAATATTTAAATCTTCTAAAGGTACTAGCAAAAAAATCAAATGAAAGAATTGCTGACCTTCAATATAAAATCGACTTCTTATCCGCCAACTCACAAGGACGCGAACAGGAAATACGAATCAGTGAATCAGCTTTCTTCGAAAACCTTCAAATATTCGACGGCCCCAATGCGGAGGATGATTTAGCCGCATTCATCGGACTCAGAGAAAGTCAGGCCGAAATTCGAGCAAAATTAGGTGCTTATAAATCCCTTCAGGATTACTACCAATTCTTCAGACCTCGTTTACAAAATATGACCGCCACCATTCAAGCCAACCGAGCTCCGCTCATCGCTGGCGTTAAAGTAGTAGAAATTCAGAACATGACCTTGCCACTCATCATTCGCCAAAGGTAAGATGCGGGTATGAAAACAGGTTTTTATACAGGAAGATTTCAACCCTTCCACCTAGGACATCTATCCGCCGTAAAGCAAGCTTTAGAAGAAGTGGATTTTCTACATATCGGCATTGGAAGCGCTCAGTATAAAAACACGGAAGAAAACCCCTTCAGCGCCGAAGATCGTGAAAAATACATTCGAGCCTCTCTTCTTGAAAATGAAATTTTAGAAGATCAGTTCGAAATCAACCTCATTCCCGACATTCATAATAATTCAAAATGGCCCGCTCATGTGCAAAGACTCGTCCCCTCTTTCGATGTGATATTTGTAGGTGAAGAAGGGGTAGTGAAAAAGTTATTTGAAACCTACACCAACATTCCCGTAAAAATCGTCAAAAAAGAAGTCGACATCTGCGCGACTGATATTCGGAAAATGATGAAAAAAAATGAAGGCTGGGAAAAGTACCTACCCCCAGCTTGTACAGAACATCTAAAGGAAATCGACACTAAATGCTAACCCTAAGAAGCGCCATAAGTTGCTGACGATAAGTATCATCGATCAATTCAACATTAGACGACCCTTCAATAAACGGATCTCCCTCATGGGGAATGCGTATTCTTATTTTTTCTCCCTGAATCTCAAGATCCATAATTAAATCGGAATCCTCATCGGACGCGTCCATTAAGTAGGGAGGGTTATGTTCTGGCAGTAAGCCAAAGCGAGCTTCAAGCGAATCAAAAAGTGCAACCGATTTATCCACGCGATGCTTCCAATCAGAAGAAGGGACATATCTTTCAGCCATAGGGAGGGGGTTTAAATGTTTTAACGAAAAGCAATATATCTAAATTTTTATTTTTCGTCCAGTAAACTTAAGCCAATCAACAAATAGACCATCATCAATGGGAAAAGAAGTGAATTTACAAACACCGAATGAATCATCGCCCCACCAAACCCCGCCACCAAACCAGCATCGAGGTAACTACGAAAGGTTTCCTTTTTCCACAAGCGTTTAATCGCGACCGCAGTGGCCACAAAACCGATTGAAAGGTAGCTGAGTAACCCAAGTAACCCCGACGTCGCCCAAATCGTTAGAAGCGAACTATCGGAACCGCCAGAAGCATGACCAGAAAGAAGTCCATGACCTCGATTGTTGATTTCGTACGCGTATCGACTATATCCCACACCAACCCACGGATGTTCATCGATCATCTCCCACGCAAATCGCCACGACCAAACCCGAAGCTCAGCCGTTGGATCGAGAGGTTTTTGACTATCTAACCCTAAAAGCGATTTCCCCGAATCCCAAGCTTCTAAGCTTCTTTCCTGAACTCGTGGGGAAAAAGTGAAAGCCAAAATAACAATCAAAACCCCTGCTACTAAAAGCTTACGGGATTTAAAGAGCGCCAAAATGCCAAGTGTCGCCATTAAGGCCAGGTAACCACTACGAGAAAAAGTTAAATAAAGAGAAACCATGCCGAGCATGGCAATCGCTGCAAAAATAAAAAACCACTTCTTATTGCGTTTATGACGAAAGTAAAGCCCCAAAGCAATCACGGGCCCCAGTATAAAGGCCAAATAACCACTAATAAAATTCGGATCAAACCAGGTAGAAAGAAGTCTACCGATGTGTGGATCCCAGCCATCTAAGTAAAGTCCAAGCTCCAGGAAGCTGGGAAAAAATTTAAGCTGTAAGAATCCAAATAAACAAATAAGCACCATGCTCCCAATCATTCCCCCTAAAATCAGATCTCGAAACTGCGTCTTTTTCCCCTCTCTATCCAATAAATCAAAAGCGATGGGGGTAAGTACCAAATACATTCCGAATCGCCCCATATAAGAAAAAGCAATCACCATCTGTTTAAAGTCGAAACGATAAAGATTGATTAAGTAGGTAATGGCAAGGGTGAACAAGAAGAGTGCCACCATCTTCCCGATCTTCCCCCATCGGAGCTTCCGATCGTTCTTAATCTTATCCGCCACCCACAGTATAAACAGTGGCGGTATTAGTAAATCGGAGGGTAGAAATTCAAACCCAGCCAAAGGCAATCGCCAAAGCTCCCCAGTAACGGGTGCGAGTAGAATGGCGCCAAAAAGGATGTAGATAAGTTTTTGCATAGGCAGGAAAATAAAATACTATACTATCACTCAACTTGTCATCCTGAACTTCCCACTTGTCATCCTTCTTTTGTCATTCCGACCCATGCGGAGGAATCCCTATTCAGATAATCTGAGATTTATTGGTTAAGGGATTTCTCGACAAGCTCGAAATGACAAAGGGGGGCTCGAAATGACAAAGGGGTGGAATTCTATCCCCTATCCAATTACAATAACCCCGCTATGTCAATCAACCAACAAATATGTCAGGCAGAACTCGACGAACGAAACCTAATCCCCCGCAAATATTACGGACAGGTTTTTACAACCGACGAAAAAGTAATCGATGAACTGATCCAAACCATCAAGTCTATTTATAAACCCGGAACAAAGATCATCGAAATTGGTGGTGGATTGGGATACATAACGAAGCGTTTAATCGAAGAATTTGATGATGTCGATTGCGTTGAATTGGATGATGAACTTTTTAAAATATTAGTGAATAAATTTTGTACTCAAAAAGGCGTTATGAACAAAAACTGTATTCAATCAGAATCCCCTATTTTGAACACAAATCTTGTTCTTGATAAAGAAACTGCAGAGGAAAAAGAAGAAACAGAAAATCCGAACAAAAAAAGTATTCATACTTCTTCCTCTGAAGCAAAAAAACAAGAAACCTCAAAAAACCCAGGAAACACAAATTGTATTCAGCATAACAATTTACGGCTTATTAAAGGCGATATCCTTGAATACAAGCCATCAAGCCAAGATTACTTGTTTGTTGGCAACATTCCGTTCCATATTTCCGGAAAATTATACCGAAAATTCATGTCAGAAATCGATCACAAACCATACGGAATGGTGTTCATAACCGACAAACAATACGCCAAAACACTAATGGGTCAACCACCACGATGCTACCGCGTTTCACTCCAAGCCCAATCCTACGGCGACATCGAAATCGTATCCGACGTTCCCCCTTCGTCCGTCTACCCAGAACCCAAAGTAACGGCCTGTATCATGAAAATCACCCAGAATGATACCGAAGTACCCAAAAACTTCTGGGAGACCGTAAATCGCCACTGGGAGAACTTTCCGACTAAAGAAGTGGAGAGTCCGAAGACGGTTGGGCTAAAGGGATGGATTGAGTTAGCTAAAGAAACTCAATAGATCCGATGATACCCTCTAAATAATCGACTTCTTTCTCTTCACTGTCACCAAGACAGCTTGTTTGGAAAACGTAATTATATTCGGAACCGACAATTTCATAGGAAAAATACTTACACATATCCCCATCATATGATTTAACTATCTCAAAATTATTCACCATTAACCTTTCCGGCTCTGGATAATCTAAATAATCAACAATTGTCTCATGGTACTCTTTAGCCTTTTTAAACACCACTTCTGCAGATAGGTGTTCAAATGAACGAAAGGTAAATCCCCAAGGAAAAGAGCAGGCATCAGCGTAACAACGAGGCACCAAACTAACGTAAGAATCATTACTTGTATCGTAAGGCTCAACCTTATAATCGGGATGCCCCCAGGTATCATCATATGGAATTTCAAAAGAAATCCCTTTTTCAGAACTAGTATAAACCGCTGTTCTAGTAGCATTTTTAATCCCACTATTATCCCAATCAATATAATATTTATTTAAATCAACCTTGATAGCATCCTCAATTTCCGCTTTTCAATCCTTCTCCATAAGATTGGACTTTGCCTCCTGACGCCAAGTTTCCCTTTTTAGTTCTTCTGTTTGAACCTCTAGCTCCTTAATATCCTGAGATTGCATATAGTAAAAGTATCCACCAATACCAATAATAATCACTAAAATAAGAGTAAATAAATTCGATTTTTTCACTTTTTTAATTAATTAAATTAAATAAAATACTAAATATATAATTAGTATATAAATAAAAAATTGTCAAAAAAAAACCCTCCCCCACCCATAAGAGCAGAAGAGGGCTTTTAAATTTAAAACAATTAAAACGGCAAATCTTCTGCCTTAATCTCTGGTTCATAATTAATAGCTGGAACCTCGGTTGGATTCTCTGGAACCACACCAGCAGGAGCAGGAGCTTCTGCGGTAGGTGCAGGAGTATCAGTTTTCACCATAGGATCAGAAAGAGTAACGTTCGTGGTAGCCGCAGACGCCTCTCTAGCCGCTGGAGCACCAAGCTCCGTATCAACAGCGCCAAGAGCTAACGCGCGATCCGCAACAATCTCGGTTGTCCAACGCTTCTGACCGTCTGGAGTTTCCCAACTACGTGTTTGTAAACGACCGGTAACATAAACCTTTCGACCTTTCTTAATGGCTTCTCCAAGAGATTTAGCCAACTCACCCCAAGCAACCACATTGTGGAACTCAGTCTTTTCCTGACTTTCACCCGTTCGAGACTTCCATGAGAAGTTAGTCGCCACTCCAAAAGAACAAACGCTGTCTCCACCTGGAGTCTGTCGGATTTCAGGATCTTTAGTAGCGTTTCCAACAATCTCTGCCTGATTCAAACCACCAGCAACTTGAGAATTAGCAGAGAGAGGTGCGTGAGCATTACGAGGGTCTAAAAGAATCATCTCGTCTGCAACTACACGGGTTTTATAACGCTTCTGACCCTCTTGGTCTTCCCAGTCATCGGTTTGAATACGACCTGAGATGAAGACCTGACTGCCTTTTTTAAGGTATTTATCAGAAATATCAGCAAGACCTCTCCAAACAACAACGTTGATAAAAGAAGTTCCCATTTGAGACTGCCCAGAAGCATTAACAAAGGTTTGTTTAGTAACAATATTTAAATCCCCTACCGACTGACCCGTAGGCGTTTGGCGGATTTCAGGAGCTTGAGTTAAGTGACCAATGATCTGAGTGCGGTTAAGTGCGTACATAGTTATTTTGTGCTTAAGTAATAAATCAGATTTAAAGCATATCCACTCCTCCCAAAAAGTGCAATCAGATTCAGTTGTAAAAACAGGAAAAGATGGCTGATTGGCACATCAGATATTTGACATAATATATTTAATATGTTATTATACTACTATCATCGATACAAAAAACAAAATAAATCATTAACCAATATACATAAACCGTGTCGACGATACTGTCTTTTTTACTACATAAAAACAAAATATGTCCCCCAAACCCCCTTAAAGAATAGTCCTACTCTCTTTTTCTTAATAAAAGAGGGATTTCAGGAAAATAGAAAATACCATTGGATAATCTGTCGAAGATTATGATGAATAGAATAACGAAATCTTTTAATCAAATTAATCAGTGGTCAAAAAATAAAAACTAATTTATGCACATTTTGCTCTTCGCGAGCCTTTCTCTGATCGTACTTGGACTACTGAAGTTCATACAATCGAGGAGAAAGCACATAAAATCCGGCACACTCATAAAGCTATTCCTCTTTGGAATGCTACTTTCGGCACCCTTCGTACTCATTGAGCATTTAGCCTTTAACCTTAAATACTACATTGTAATTTTAGCATTCATTGCTATTGAGTTGATTGTTGTCAGTATCGAGCATAAATGGGAATACCTTCATAATCTGATTCATCACAATATAAAGGAGCTTCGAATTTTGAGCTTTTTTGTAGTGAGTATTGGATTCACATACCTAGAACTTTCTTTTTACATCCTAAATAACCCCCACAACATAGGAGAAGTGCTTATGACTCTGCCGTTAAAAGCAGTGTTTGCACTTTTTATTCACACGGTTTTAACATCGAGCGCTGCGGTATTAACGGCAACGGAATCGATCGTTGAACACATCTTTCTGTTCTTATTCTATTATTTAAGACTGATTTTCATCAGTATTTCTCACTACTTGTACGTGTTCTTTCACGACAATCAATTAAGCTGGCTACTCGCCCCTTTTCTTGTCTACAACCTCTATTTACTTTTTAAACACAAAAAATACTTAGACAAAAAGGGTAAAGTACTCGCTTAGTAAAAACCATGTCTTGAGCATGTCCGAAACAAAAAATAAAAACAAAAATCTCCGACTTACCTAACCTAAAATAAAAAACAGGTCATACCAGGTATCGGAGTTTTCTTGTATACAAGAAAAAACCTTATAAAAGGTTTTCATGTTGGATTGTTTGAAAGCACTATCTTGGCGTCGTCCTACTCTTCCAGGAGCCGAACTCCAAGTACCATCGGCGATGAGTGGCTTAACTTCTGTGTTCGGGATGGGAACAGGTGTACCCCACTCTCCATAAACACCAAGATGGTACCTTCAAACGTGTATTAATTTAAAAAATTATTCCTACTAATTACTGGTTAAACCTTCACCCTAAGTCCCGATAAAATCAGAACAATGGGCAAAGGGAACATATAAAAAGATCAATAAAAAAGTCAATCGGTCGATTAGTATATCTCGGCTGCACATGTTGCCATGCTTCGACCTGATACCTATCAACGAAGTAGTCTACTTCGGACCTAATGGGGAAAATTATCTCAGAAATGGCTTCCCGCTTAGATGCTTTCAGCGGTTATCACAACCCAACGTAGCTACCCAGCAATGCCCTTGACAGGACAACTGGTACACCAGAGGTTAGTCCACTCCGGTCCTCTCGTACTAGGAGCAGAGTTCTTCAATTTTCCTACGACCACGGCAGATAGAGGCCAAACTGTCTCACGACGTTCTGAACCCAGCTCGCGTACCGCTTTAAATGGC
>CBDUQS010000034.1:0-13545 GCA_965369815.1 uncultured bacterium
GATAATAAAGAGACGATGGAAGAGTATTCAATATTTGCGGAAACCGTAGATTTAGATTACAACGCCTTAGATTTAAAAGAAAAGAGTACTGCTACCTATTTAGAACGAATGGGAATTGACACAGAGGGAATTTACCAAGCTTATTTAGTTTATCAAAAAGAACACCCTGAAATGAAATCAGATCAATGGGATAACCACCTATTAGATAAAGGAGGAACTGATAAATTAGCTGAAATGTTCCAAGCTATTTTACCAGATAGCAGTATATATAAAGGAAAGGAAGACTTCTTAGCAGTATTCGGCACATTGCATGGATTTGATTTAGAAACCAACAACGAAACACTTGGAAAAGACCAAGCAGTGGCCTTAGTTATATATAAGACAATTAAAACAGAAGTTCAAGAACGAGAACTAATGCTATCGGCAACAATTCGAGGTAACGATGCTGCCTGGGCAAAATTACGAGGAGAAACATTTGGAGACAAGGTGACTAAATATGGACGCGGCGTTTTTGATATGTTGGTTGGGCCTGGTAGAAGCCTAAGTGAACGAGCGGCAGGTGGTGTAATTCTTATTGCTGCCTTTAAATTGGCACAAAAAGCCTGGAAAGGAGACACTAAAACAGGAAAATTTCTTCAAGGTGTTTTTATGGTAGGCGCAGCTGAAATCGCTCTTAAAAAATTAACGGGCGAAGGATTCACTGATAAATTAAGACTTTCTGGTGTCGCTGAGGCACTTTCAGGAACTTATGAAGATGTACTTTTAGACAGAGCAAAAGATCGATTCGATCAAGAAGAAATCACAAATACAGAGCATGCCGCTACTTTAATGGAATTAAGAGATGTTCCATTTAGTAAATTAATGGAATGGTATGACGCAACTGATATTGACGGGAATCCACTACCTGGAAAGGAACGCACTAAATTACCACGTCAAATCAGTATCTATAATATTTTGCCTGGAAAGGTAGGAGGCGACAAAAAAGTAAGAGCACGACGAATTGTAAAACGAACCGTAGAAAACTTTTTCGCCTATGTAGGAAATAAAGAAGAAGGTGATGCTGGACGCGGACGAGATGTATTAAACGAAATGTGGATACAGGGTGTTGAAAAAGGGAAATTTGATGCCGACGGTGCTGAATTTGCACGAAGAGGACTGCCTCCACAGCTAATAGAAGCTTTGCGAAGCAATCCACGTTCAATGACATGGCAAATGGTCATGCAGGCAGAAATAGACCCTGCTGATGTAGAAAAAGTAAAAGGAGAAAAACCATTGCAACAAGCGGCTGATTACCTCAGTGGAAAAGCCCATGATCTTGAGCGATGGAGCCGAAATGACATTGAACAGCCTGTGGGAGCGATGGCAAATGCTTTCTGGGCCAATGTAAATGAAAGTTATGCACCAAAAATTAAAAATTTCCTTGTTGAGATAGGTGAAAAAGGAGGAAGAGAACTTACCTACTATAAAGATAGAGCAGAACTGAAGTACAACGAACACAAGCTAACCATTCGTCGTATTGGAGCTCAACATTGGGAACTAATCACGGAAGGAGTAAAATTACCATTCCAAATATTATACGCTGCCGACCAATTTGTAGTACCTTTGCTCAACACAAAAATGCGCCAAATGCGTGAGATATTTAGATCAGATGCCCTCACTTTCTTAGATGAACCTTTGAAAGCAGAGAATATTATGAATCCGGATATAGTTGGTGAAATGAGTCAATTAGCGACAGGTACAAGCCCACTTGCCTACCTATTTTTAGGAAAAGAAAAAAACCCAGAAGGAGAATATTTTGGAAGATATCAATCTTCATTCCTTGAAGCTTTTGGGGAAAGTGACAAATACACAGAAACTGAAGATAAGATAGGAAAGCAAACAGATAGAATTGGTTATCATATTGGTGAAACAACTATCGAGGACCTCAAAGATGCGGGCATAAAAACCGAAGGAAGAAGTACAGAAGACCTTCTTTCAGAACTTCAAATTCAGGCTCATAAAGATGCAGTAAAAATGTTTATGGAAAAGCATTCTGAACTAACCCGAGAGCAAGTTGTAAAATACATGTACCCCATTCACGTTTATGCTCAAACAGCCGAAACAGGAACTAGAAAGCCAGCTAAACTATATACATTTTGGAGAATGCCATTACCAGAAAGTCGGGAATTCATGTTGAAAGAAGCAAAACGATGGCCTGATTATATGGACCCCAACAAACACAAAGATCGTCCACCATTTATTGTCGATCCAGAAAAAGGGATTGCTGCAAATTTAATAAAAGCATTTGGATTACGAAGCCCTGCTTTACGTCGTGGAAGTGATTATATGAGCTCTATTTTAGTTGCTCAAACACTCAGGGTATACTCAAGCATCGTGGACAATATGAGTGATCTAGCTGGGAAGATAGCCGAAACCTTTGATGAAGATGGAGATTATGAATGGCTTAAAGATTTGGGTGAAATGGATGAACCAAGACGTCAGCAACTTGATGAATGGCTCGGAAGTGCTGGAAATACAACGCTAGCCCTTTCTGATTTTTATAAAAAGCAAACAAACGCTGATCTATACCAAGGGGCATTGGATCAAGCCATTAAAAACCCTGAACGACCAAATGTAGATTTAGAAAGCATTACGGGATGGGATGGAGAACGAGAAAACAGAGAGTTCCCCGAAGAACTACCAACCCAATAACGAAATAGACCAAACTTATAGTAAATTTAAAACTCATATATACTCCTTAAAAAGTGAATGGCTAAGTCTGAAAATTAGCATTTTAGTTTTATTTAAAAATTCAAAAATTAAAAATTAAAAATTCTCAACGAAGTTGAGCCATAGACCCTTGACACATCGTCAACAATTTGCTATTAAGGAGCTGTAATGACCGCTTCCACCCAAACCAGGGCAGGAACCGGTTTTTTACGATACTACATTTTATAACCCAATTTTACTATTTCACCCACATATTTTGTCATCCTGAACTTGATTCAGGATCCAGGAAGGCAAATAGCTGGTGGAAATAGAGCCTCTCTCCATCAACCTGAAACTACTCCTGAATTACTATTGACTTTTTAACAAAAATATGGTTAAATAACATATACTTGATCAGAACTATCAAAAAGACACGTTGCTCCTTCACAATTCATAAAGATTTTAGCAGGGAAAAATTTGCTTTATCATCTCCTTTCAGGAGTGTGATAAGCAGATAAATTCCTTGCTATCTGTCAGACGGTTTAGTGGTCTCTTTTTCTAGTCACCAACATTAAGGTTTCTGTAAAAAGAGACCACTAAACCAATTAATCCTCCCGCTCGCACCGGGGAAACAAAAGATCCGGTGCTTGAAGCCGGAAAGGAGAAAGAAAATGGACGCACTACTCAACTGGGGTTGGAACGGCACTCTCAACTTCATAACTATGCTAGGCCTCTTCGCATTAAGCATTCTGAAAAACAAACTGCTTCCAGCGGAAGGCAACGAGCTCTGGGGCTATACTGCCCTGGCCCTCACACTCACCTGGATACTAGGCATCGAAAAGGTTAGGAACTTTTTCGGGCGCTTTAGTCACATCGCTCTCGGCGTGATCATTTGCCTAACTATCTACAGCGTATGGCAAGCAAAATGGGCAGAGGCAGGCACAGGAGGACACATTGTCTTGGGTGCCATTCTTGGGCTCGGGATCGTGGGTCTTATTGGAGCCATTGTTGCCTCATTGCCAGCCATTGCTGGAATGAGCTTCCTAGCCATGTTCAGGAAGAGCAAAGGGGCTCTGAATCCAAACCCTGGAATCTTAAGTTGCATTCTGGGGGCAACGTTGGCAGCAGGAATCATCAATGGTGAAAACCTGGCCAACAGAACCCATGGGTTGGCAAGCATAGCTTCCGCTCTGTTCGGCGTAGGATTCATAGCCTGGAGAGGCTGGAAGTTCTACGAGAACCGAACCAAAGGTGGTGGGGAAAAGCCCAAAAAGCCCAAAAAGGAAGATGAGCTGGTAGGAAAAGCGAAAGCCGAAACCCCAGCCAATTCCGATGCGGGAGCCTTTTCTTTCACTGAATGCCCGAAATGCTCTGAGGAGACCATGGGAGAGAAGTTTTGTACCAACTGCGGCCACAACCACAAACGGACAACAACATCTCGCCGTCGCTCTCCAAAAACTCGCCAAGCAAGGCGCAATTTCTGACAGAAAGCAAGGGGAACGGGGTGCACCACACGGTGCACCCCACCTCCCCAAAATAACTCTGAAACAACATTGACAAATAAGCAAAAATATAGTAAAATATATACACTGATTAATTGACCTTTAAAATCACAAAAATTTAGTAGGAAATAACTTGCTTTTCGATCTCTAAAAAGAGGCTCGAAAGCAGATACTTTCCTACTACTTGCTAATCGATGTAATGTCCTGACTTGTACACATATAGGGTGAATAAGTCTGGACATTACATCAACCCTAACAAGGAGACAGCCATGAATAAGCTGAGCAAATCGACAGCGCTCATCGCTGTCACAACCCCTCTCGCCGGATGTGGTGATATGGATCTAGCGGATTACCTGTGGCTTAATAACCCACTATCCGTCTGGAGCCTTCTCATCATCGCTTCCATGGCCATTCTACTTCACGCCCTACTCACAAAGGGCAAGGAAGGCGAAGCCAGTCTACCCAAGGCGCTCATCAGCATCGCTGTAAGCGCTGTGATCGTACTGGTCGCTGTACTGGCTGGAGCTAACCTTAACTGGATGGCTCTTGCAACCGGCCTACCAGCCCTGATCTGGATGGCGTACGTAGAAATCGCAGATTGCAACAAACCGATCAGCGCTACTACTACAACCTCCACAGGCAAACTCGCAAATTTCCTGAAGAGAACCTCTCCAAAAGAGGAAGTCAAAAACCTCACAGGACCAACCTGCGAATGTGGAGCAGTCAACCCAGAAGGGTACCGGTTCTGCAGAAGTTGTGGAGAAAAGCCAGCAACTACCAACACTCCCAGAGCCAAAACCACTACCAATGGCCGCTCAACTCAAAGAAGAGCCAGGAGAAATTTCTAGCAAGTAGTAGTCATGGCCACGTCGCTCACAAGCGACGTGGCCACCGACTCAATCATAATTATAAATAAACCTCATTATGTCTAAAATAAGCAAATTCTTACAAAAAGGTGGCGTAAGCCAAGAGCCTAGAAAAAAAAGTGCATTAAGTACGTTTTTTGAAGAAGTGGATGAAAAAGATCAAACAACACAGGAGAAAGTTGAGGATACTTCTAATGATAAGAAAAAAACTGTAGGGAAAAAGGTGAGAGATAAAGTGAAACAAGTGGTAACTAAAAAAAGGGGGGCAAAAAATGTAAATGAAGATAATGATGAAGCTAAAGAGCTAACCCCTGAAAAAGAAGCCATTGAATACATGTGGAACGAATATCCCAGTGAAATGGATGTTTTAGAAAAAATTTATATTGCACTTCGAACCCATTTATTCTGGGGGAGAAAAGAAGATAAAGAAGAAAACGAAGGAGCGAAAAATTTACTAGACTATCTTGGGCTTGAAGAAAAAAACTTGACCCAAATTTTTATGGCAATTTTCGGAAAAAACAAAAATGCAGATCAAGAATTTGAAGTTCGAAATGCATTAACCGAAGACACAGTTAAAAATATGGGAGATTTTATTTTAAGAAAAATGCTTGGATTTCCAAAGGGGTCAGGTCTAGTAGTAATGAAAGAGGAAATTAATAAATTAAAAAATAACTTAATTTTACCAGAATTAATGGATATGAGCATACCAATGAGAGATATGATTGGTGATATTTATGAAGAAATTTTAGAAGAAGAAGGGGCTGGAAAAAAATTAACATTACATGAGCAAATTGAAATAGCAAGAAAACACGGAGCTCTAAAAAAACAGCCAACGAATCCATTCGACGAAGAAAAGGTAACTCAAACGATTAAAAAATGGCACAACGATGGCCGTGATTTAGATGAAGAAGAAGCCCAAACAGAATCTGTACCTCAACCAACACAACCCAGTCAACCTCAGGCGACTACAGCACCTGCACCTCAGCCTACAGCACCCCCTAAGCCACAACCTAAGGCAACAGAAAAGAATGAGCAAATAAAATTAGATGAAGCCATTCAAAGACTGCAGGGATTAATAGAAAAATTCCGTCAATCTAACAACGATCCAATTAAATTAGCCACTCAAGTTAATGAAACTGAGGTAGCACAAGGAAATTTATTAGGCTTCACATTTTTTAGACAAAAGGGAGGAAGTGATACTCCAGATATTAAACAAATTATCGCTGAACACTTTGAACTTGAAGATGAAAAAGAAATCGATGCCAAAGTAATAGAAATCGATACTGAATTCGAAGAAAAGAATATTTATTAAACTTTTAACCACTATTAGGACCACTACCTGCCTGCCGGTAGGCAAGGCTCGGTCCACAATCCATAAACCATGTTTCACAATTCAACTACAATTTGGCACAATCCATTATCTCAAGCACCTACTTTTAAAGAAAAAAGAATGGTGAATTTTGGATTGGGAACCATATGGAGTTCAATGAAAACAGGGGGAAGTGTACTAAAAACAGTAGCTGGGCTTGGATGGAAAGCAAGTTATCCACTTCGTGTTCCAGGAATACTGGCATGGGGAGGGATAAAAGCAGGAGCTAAATCACTTAGTTTTGTGGGCAAAAAGGCTAAATGGGGAGCTCATTATGGAAAGGAAGTGGGGCTTGGGATTGGAAAAGATGCCATTGGAGGAAGTGTGTGGGAACTGTCAAAAGCACCCATTATGTTCGCATGGAGAAATTTGGTTGATAACACGCGCGATATTATGAAAGGAGTTTTCACCACACCCATGAATATCTTAAAATCTCCTAAATATTTATGGGAAGGGATAAAAGGGGCTGTTGGCGATACTCGAAACAGTATGAGTGATCTTTTAAATGAAACAATGGAGTTAAATCCTTTAGGGATTGCAAACCAAACTCGAAAAGTAGTTCAAAATACCCTATTAGCACCCTTTAAAGCAATTTGGAATCCTGCTAAAAAAATACTAGAAACGCCTATGAATGTAGGTAAAAATATTGGGCTTTCAATTGGTGAGTACCCCTATCGAATTTACAAAAGCCCAACTCACATAAGAAGAGGAGTTGATCGTGTATTGAATGCACACCACACAGCATCCGCACAAATAGCAAAATCAGACATGGGAGAAGAAATGGAAAAGGCAGCTTAAGTATTTAAAATTTGTTCTTTAAAAGCATAGGAATTTCGTAAAGAGCCATCTGTGAGTGATGTATTGCTCGCATCTATGAAAAGAAGCGAGGGTGCTGCTCACAAGTGCCCTCTTTACGAATTATAAGAACCCCCCATCAAGACGGTCCAAAGGACCGCGCAGAACAAGGAGAGAGAAATGAAGAACTTCACACTGACCCTGGCGGTCATCGTCGCGACGCTCGTCGCTATCCCCAACATGGCCATGGCTCAGGCGCTGACCATCGACTGTTCACCAACATCGGTCAAAACCTACAAGCGAGCGAGCCAGCATGAAAAGGCCGACTGCTGCGCCAATCCGGCACAAGCAAAGTGCGAAAAGTACTACAAGGCTGAGAAAGCGAAGGAACCCGCAGGCGAAAAAGTCAGCGAAGCTGCGAAGAAGAGGAAGAAAGCTGCAGATGCAAAAAGGAAGAAGGATGCAGCTGAGAAGAAGAGGAAGAAGGATGCAGCAGCCGCAAACGCAGCCGCAACACCACCCGTCTCCACTTCGCCCGACACCGCCACCCCAGAGTCCCCGGACCTGGAACAGCGACTGAAGCGAATCGAAGACAAGCTCGGCCTCGGCGAAGAGGATGAGCAGCCACTGACAATGAGTGATGGGATCTGGATGATGATGATCCTGTTCGTACTCATGACCCTGGTCCAAACCTGGGGCATTCCCTACCTGCGCTCCCGAATGGAACAGCGTGGGGAACGAATCAGAACCATCCAGGAGCTCGAAGAACTTCTGTTGGAGATGGGAAACGCGTTGGCCAATCGTCCCCTCGTGGATGAAGACGCCGACATCGATTCCATCGAAGACCTGGTCGCCTACCTGAAGGAACGCAAAACCTTCAGTCCCGACTAGCCAAGAGGGCACCATTGAAGAGACCGTCATCCACGCGCATCACGCGCAACGGACGACGGCTCTTCTTCCTACCCAAAAAAACCGAAAACACTTAAAAGTGCCCTCTTGAAAAAGAGGGATGGGAGATTAAGGATTAATCTCGCAAATCCATCGCCCGCTTAATCTTAACTTCTACACGCTTATTCTTTGACTCAATAAGCTGGCGCTTAAGCTGTAAGATTTCAGCATTAATAACATCTTGTGCACGAGGATCTAGCTTAGCACGAGCTTTAGTTAAAAATTCCATATCACGCGCATACTGAGGGTGATCTTTAAGTAAACGCGAAATTTGATTCCTTTGCCCAGTGTAACTACTATAAATATTCACCTTCTCGACAAACTCATGAACTTTTTCATCAAGTGGCAATCGAACCACCTCATGAAGAGTAACATCGGGAAGTAAGGGGCGAACTAACGACGCGGTTAATCGAATATTATTATCAAGGTTTTTATCCGCATTGCGAACCAACGAAGCCAATTGAGTATCTTCAGCATTCTTTTGAACCAAACGACGAGTGATTTCAGCAAGCAAACGCTGTTCCTCTTGTTGAGAGGCTAAAATACTCTCGTAAAATACTTTTTTCTCATCATCGTTTTCAATTTCACCAGCCTCATTCAATAAAATTGCCGTCGCAACTCCATGCTCCACCAAAACCTGCTTCGCAGCATTTAGATCCCCTGAATCAACATAATCCTGAACATGAACTAGGTTCTCAATTGCATTTTGAAGGCGAATCTCGGTACGTTCTGAGTCTTCAGCCAAAAGTTCTTCAGCCTCATCAAGAGCCTGCTTCACAATGCCAATCTGTGAATCTCCTGGCAATGCTGCAATCAATGTTTTTTGATGGGTAGAAATCACACGATTAACCAATTGATCATGTCCTGCGACCTCCTCTTCTTTTTCTTGAGCCAGTTTACGAACAATCGTTTGATATTCCATAAGAGCTAAACGCGCTGCATTTGTATCCCCTCTTTCAATCAAAACAATAGATTCTTGAAGGCGCTGATTGGCCATTTTAATCTGAGCTTCTGCTTGCCCAGCCTCTCCGAAATGCCACACCAAACTCAAACGTTCTACCGCTCGTTCAACGGGATAAAAAACGTCTCCAGGTAAACTTCCTGCTGTCGAACGCAAAGCGATCAATTCTCGTTCACGGAGCTCCGTTAAATGAGTGCGATCTAAATCTAAATTCTGAAGCACCCATAGATCTTCATGATCTAATTCATCTAAATCAAGCAACACTGCATAATCTGACAATGCATTACTTTTTTGACCAATTTGTGCAGCCTCTAAGATTGTTTTTTGAAGTGAATTCAACTTACCAGCCGCCACCACATCACGAGATTCCTGTTGTAAAACTTTTACATCAACACCATGTTTAAATACGCGAAGAGATGTAGGGTTGAATAACGGCGTTTCAACATCGTAAGAAGCTTTTTGTGTAGAAATAATCGCATCGGGAGTGATCAAAGAAAAGCTCGCATGACCATCATTCACATTTAAAGTTTGAACCCACGCACGACCATTATGTAAAGAAGCCTCGATAATTCCCTGCCGAGCATAACCAGGACTAATTTCTAGGCGACTCAATAAAAGAAGTGAATTTTCAGCCAAACGAAGTTCACTATCATCAAAAAAACGAATCACCGCACTGCCCTCATCAGCCACCTGGATCAAATCTCCTGCAGAAAGTTCAATTTGTTCAGGAATAACATCCCAAGCCAATCGATCCGCATGCTTAACCGAAACAGAGCCGGAAAGAACCTCTAAATAAGTATTATCTGCCGCACTCACGGGTTGTTTAGTGCCCACAAAAAAGAGTGTGGTGGTTACAGCAATGGCCATCGCCAAAGTAGATGCTGTTAGACGTTTTGCAAAAACCAACCAATTGAGAACTGGCTGTTTAGCAACCGAAATACGCTGAAGCAAACGAATGCGAGCCGAACGAATAAAATGACTCGATGGATTCACCGGAGTCATTTTATTAAGTAATTTAACCAACCAAGATTCACGTTTGTTTAAAATAATGTTGTGCATTAAACGACCTTTTGCATGACGACAAAATTTCGCACTTGGCATTGGCTTTTTAAGCCCCCTAAGCTGTCGTTCTAAGTCTTTCATTTATAGATAGTTGGACATCGGTATCAGTAGCTGTAAATCGTCAATTTGGACACCCTGTCAATAGTTATAACGTAAAAGAATTCTGTTTGTTACACCAATAGTGGCGAGTAACACGTTTCGAATGAAATGTAGAATGGTTATTCATAACGATTCGTAATGAAATGAGAACTTTGAAATGAAAAAATAGAAATAAAATGGAGATTTTTTTATTGAAAAGAGTGTTTCCCCATTCTAAAAATCAGAATCATTTCCAAGCAAACCTTTTAACTTTTCAAGCGCCCGAAATTGAAGCGTGCGAACGGCCCCTTCTGATTTGCCAATCGTCGCCGCAATCTCCTTATTATCAAGCTCATTAATGTATTTCAAAATAATGATTTGCTGATAGTTATCGGGTAACTTTCGAATCACCTTTCGAAGGCGAACTTGAGTTAGTTTTAAATCTACCTGCCCATGCGGATCACTATGAGGCTGGGTATCCGCTGTACGTTCATCAATTTCCGAAGTGGTTTTGTGTTTACGATAATGATCCACCACTAAATTATGAGCAATTCGAAACACCCACGACGAAAATGGATTCGCCCCCTTCTTATATTTTTTCAAATTCTGCCACACTTTTAAAAAAGTATCCTCAGTTAAATCCTCCGCCACTTCTTGTTCAACACGATAGTAGATATAACGATAGACTGGCTTCACCAACTCGTCATAAATACCCGTAAAAGCATGGGTATCACCCTCTTGCGCTTTCTCAACCAATTTGTCTAAATTTGGGTTCTTTGACACAAAATGAAATTAGGGCTTTTTATATTACTGATTGTCTCTGTAAAAAGCAACAAAATTCTCCTTTTGTCATCCTGAACTTGATTCAGGATCCATATTATATATAGATTCCCGATCAGGTCGGGAATGACAAACGAAGTCTTATTCCCACTCAATCGTCCCCGGCGGTTTATTAGTAACATCAAGGAGAACGGCAGATATCCGATCATCTTTCAAAATCTCAGTGGACACTTTGTCATAAAACTCCTGAGGAAGCTTCCCAACCGAAGCACTCATCGCATCAATAGATTCAACAGGACGAAGAATAATTGTTTCCTGTCCAACTCCATTAAAAGCAAGGGGCACTAAAACCACAGGAAACTGCCAAACAGCAGCATAAAGTGCCATGTCATGAAGGGTACGAGTCACAATATCATCGGCTATTTGAAGAATGGAAGCACGCTCCGCATTAACATAAGCCTCATTCAATTTAACAGAGGTAATTTCCCCCTCAAAATTACCCGACAACAACAAAGTTGCACGATTAATTTCGGGATCAGCATTAATCAAATTAGTGGCCATTGCCTCAAAATCATCAGAAAGACCTCCTTTTATAAGGGCTGGATGCCGATACGTCCTAAAATCCCCCTGCACGCCTACCGATTTAATAGGTAATTTTAAATAATCACTGGGTTCAACCTCCTGAGATTCAGAATGGGACGAACATAAAATTCGAACCCCCAAACCAGGACCAGGAAACGGATGACGCCATACCAATTTTTTAGGTAAACCAAGCTTTTCACCCAATTCACGAACTTCATCTTTATAAAGCTGAGCAATCGGCTCAATCACTTTTCCGGCATCAATCATTTTCTGAACCAAATCCACCCGATTGTGATGCGTTTTGATTTTACTAGAGTGCTTTGTCCCCCCTGTTTCAATGGTATCCGGGTAAATGGTTCCCTGTCCCATAATCCATTCATCGGGGTTTAATTTGAGTTCTTCAGCCACGGATTCTTTCACTTCCCAGAAAAGATCACCAATTATTTTTCGTTTAGCCTCCGGCTCCGACAATTCTTGCAAAGCATTCAGAAAAAGTTCCTGTTTTTCGGCCAAATGAAGATTTTTAAAACCCGCCGCCGCAAGAAATTCTTTAACTTTTTCCGCTTCATCCAAACGCATCAAACCATGATCCACCAAAAGCCCATAAACTCGATCTTTTCCAAGGGCTTTTTCAAGCAGTGCAAAGCAGACACTAGAATCCACTCCTCCTGAAACCAATAAGAAGACCTTCTTGTCACCTATTTGCTTTTGAATCGCCTGAATTTCCTCTTCAATAAATTGTTCAATACTCCAATCTCGACTCACCTCACAAATCTTTAAAAAGTTATCAAAAATCTGCATTCCCGCATCGGTATGAGTCACCTCTGGGTGAAACTGAACCCCATAAAAATGTCGATGAACATCTGCCAACGCCGAATTTTTACAATCTTGAGTGGTTGCCACTTCCTCGAATCCAGGAGCTCTATCTGCCACTGTGTCCCCATGAGACATCCAAGCACGTGATTCTTTTGGCATCCCACTAAAAAGCCCTGTGGATTCTTTTAAAGCAAGGGTAGATAACCCGTATTCTTTGGTTTTTCCAAGCTTCACAGTGCCTCCTAAATTATGTTGCATTAATTGGTGCCCATAACAAATTCCCAACACAGGCACACCCAATTCAAAAAGTGCAGGATCACACTTAGGGGAATCATTTGAATAAACACTTTGTGGACCTCCAGAAAGAATGATGCCTTTGTAGTGTTTGAGTTCTGCAGCAGATACTTCCGGCTCTCGAATTTCAGTGTAAACACCCAATCGACGAACACGATTCGCAATCAAATGAGCATATTGCCCCCCAAAATCCAAAACAACAATTTTCTGATGATTCATGAAAAATAATAATTAAATGCCTAAGCACTGTAACACTTAAGCTTTTTATTTTTAAAGATTTAATTCGAATAATTGCGATCCTCCCGATCTATTTCCTTCAATAAAAAGGAGTGAATTTCCAGTAACGAAATAAAGATAAATCAAAATTGAAAAAACAATCCACAAAATGTAACTCAAAATATAAAAAATAACGACATGCCGTATTTTTACAAAACCAAAAGGCAATGTTTCACGTGATTCTTTCAAGTTATACTCCATAACACGCTTGTTTACTCGTCGAAGTGTTTCCACAAAATAAACTAAGGCAATCAGTTGAACAAGAATGAAGAGTATAAGCTCTAAAGACATGATTCTTGGTTATTAAATAGGTAGTGCAATTATACTAAAAAAACACACAACAGGACAGTAAAGAAGATAAGACACAACCAAGGCTCGATAGTAGTCAGCCACCACTAAGCTATTTAAATGCACAACAAAAATTTTGAAGGAAACGCGGGGTCCAGGGGCAGAGCGAACGTGGAAAATGATGGTTAAATGTACAACGATGCTTACACGTTTCGCGGAGCCCTTGGTGGCTTTTTGCTT
>CBDUQS010000035.1:0-13228 GCA_965369815.1 uncultured bacterium
ATGAGTTTTGGAAAAGCATCGCATCGAAAAAAGGAATTGGTATTATCGAATAATTTAAAGATAAAACTTATGCACAAGGCAAATAGTCCAGAAGCAAGCAAAGGGAGCATTGAGATTAACCATCACAGTATTTTAAATGCAATTAATAAAGCTGAAGGAGTATGCGGAGAATACGCAGATTACTTTGAAAATGGAGCTGATGATAATGAATTTTCAAAACATCCTCTTCCTTTTCAACAGAGAGTTATCGAGGTTTTTGCTGATTTGCATGATGCCATCTGTCTTAACACTTGGATGATGGATATTCAAGAAATGGATCGAATTGCCGAAGTGATTCAGGAAATTATTTTTATGGGAATTGATGAAGCAGAATTAAATAGGCAATTTCATAATATTATGGAAGTGCTTAATGTTTACAAAAAAAGAATGGCTTATCATTCAACAATGATGGATAGAACTTTACCGAACTAATTTTATATTTATTATGCCTCCTCCAGAAATTAAAAACAGTCTCACTTTAAGTGATTTAAATAAAAAAGTAGATGATTTACTAATTAGACTTCAATCAGTTAATCCTATTCTTTTTGAGAAAAATTTAAATGATTTTTTGGAGGATTTAGAAACATTTCTGCCTGGAGGAGATGGAATAACTCCAGATGGACTCATTTCAGAGGTTGATCATCAGATATGGAAGAGAATTCACGAAAAATTAAAAGAAATTGGAAGAATTCACCCCGAAAGCTTAAGTAGGCGTTATTATAAACTGATGGTTATTCTCGTTTTACATGTAGGGATTAATGATGATTTTTTTTCGAGTAAAATTTAATTATTAAAAATAGTATGAGCAAAGAAGAGTACAGACAACCGGAGGGGCTGTGGACGGAAAAAGAAAAAAGAATATTAGAAGACTTCGACAAACAGCGCGAAATTGTTGCTGATTATGTCAGAGAGCAGTGTATTCGTATAGAAAAAGATCGATTTAATCGTGAGAAGAATATTCATGAATATAGGGCTATACACGCTGAATGGATGAATAAAGTCCTTAATGAGGCTCGTCTTCTATTAGAGGCGGGTGAGAGAAATAAGGCTCTAGCTTTCATGTTCTATGGGTTTTCGCATGAACATAAAGTAATGCCAGACCACACTAATTATAAAGAATGGATAGAAGCCATTAAAAAAAGATTAGGGTCAATGACTGATCTTAAAAGAGCATTTGAAGGATATTGGCTGAAGCTCATTGAAATAGAGAAGTTGTATAGATAGGGCGATAGCTATTGAATCATCATTGAATCACCAAAGCTAAAGAATCGATAGTCGTTATTTTTAGCTTCTTCATAGGCTTTTAGAATAAAATTCCGATCGGCAAAAGAGCTAACCAACATAAGGAGAGTGCTTTTTGGAACGTGAAAATTGGTAATGAGCTGATTGATAAATTTCCACTGATAACCCGGATAAATAAAAATATCGGTTTCACCCGATTGGGCTGTTAGTTGTCCATCTGAATCACTGCAAGATTCCAACACGCGCACGCTCGTGGTTCCAACGGCAATAATCTTTTTACCACCCTTCTTTGCCTGATTCAGTCGGCTGGCAACCTCTTCCGAAAGTTCAAACCATTCGCTGTGCATTTGATGATCTGTAAGATCCTCCGTTTTAACAGGCTGAAAGGTTCCCAAGCCCACATGAAGAGTGACAAACTCAGTTTGAATCCCCTTATTCTTTAATTCATCCAAAAGTCGATCCGTAAAATGAAAACCAGCCGTTGGGGCTGCCACAGAGCCCTCTGTTTTAGAATAAATGGTTTGATAGCGCTCAGAGTCCCCTGAATAATCTTTTATGTAAGGAGGGGTCGGCATATGGCCTTTAGCCTTTAAATATCCCTTGAAATCATCGCAATGAAATTGAATGGTTCGTAATCCATTGTCCGTCACATTTTTAACATGAAAGCTACAATCTGGATCAATTTGAACATCGGTTTTAGGTTGCCCGCCTGAATGAGCTTCAGCTCGGGCAGGGAATTTTTTACCAGGCCTTACAATACATTCCCAAGTATCCTCAGCAACTGGTTTAATCAATAATATTTCAGCATTTCCCTCTCCTATTTTGAATTTCAAGCGAGCGGGAATTACACGAGACTCATTAAAGACCAGTACGCTATTTTCATCCAATAAATCGGGCAACTCAAAAAATTGCTGATGCTTAATGGTCTGACTTTCACGATTCAACACCATTAATTTGCTCTGATCACGTTCCTTCAGAGGCTCTTGGGCGATCATTTCTTGAGGCAGATCATAATCGTAATCCGATAACCTTAAGTGAGAATGGGTCATTTAGAAATAATTTACCGATCGATCATTGGGAACCACTTCAATCCAAACCTGACCACGATTCAATTCGATTTCATTCCCTTCTTTGTCAAAAAATTTGGTCCAGCTTTCGCTAATATCCTGGTCTTCACTATTAATAGAGGCATCTTTCTCCCAAGTTCCTTCAATTACCTTCCCATCTCGGAAAACTAAGGCATTCCCCGTTCCGTGAGTTTGAATCCGAAGTCGTCCAACGCTATCAAGTACCTCCGTATCAACAAATTGAACGAGTATGTTAGTCGGTTTGATATCGTGATGAAGTTTTCCCCCATTGTAACGAGTGTATTTATTGTCCGCAGAATCATAAACGTATTTAACACCATAAGGGGTAATCGAAAAATCAAGCGTAATCGTACGGATATCACCAGGAGCGCCATCGTCTTTAAAGATAAAACGAGGCGATTTTAAAGGGTGATGGTATTTGGCCTTACTAAGTCGTTCAGCAATTTTACCAATCGAGGTAAAGGCATTGTGAGGGGCTAAATACTTATTATTTCGCCAAATCGTAATGTAGTCAGAGAATTCATCGATATTAAAAACACGGAAGTTCTTTTTCAGATTATTGAGAGCGTCTGGGCTTCCCCCAACATGAGTAAAGGCGCCACGCACTTCAGAGGCCCAAGTAATAAAATAGGGGCGTGCGCTACGAACGGGACCAATCGACTCCACAGGTCTTCCATCATAAATCGCTAAAAATCGAGTAATACCCCCTTCAGCAGGCGCTTCGTAAACAATCGCTGCATCCTCCAATCCTGTCTGCTGATGGCGAATGGGAGTGTAGTTTTCAACCACAATCGCGATCGGCTGATTTCGACTGATGTTTTGCTCAAGCGCTTCACCGCTTAAATAAGATGCTTCCGTTTTGATGAGGAGTGAAAAGTCCTCTTTAATGTCATGAGCCGCCCCTTCATAAACACCTTTTTCATCCAAAACAGTCACTTCATATTGCTTGTTTTCAATTGAATGAATAGCAAATAAAATTAAAAAGCGAAGAACAAAAAAAGACACAATCATCACCACGACAAGAGCTATCAGAAACGAAGTTTCAAAAGGGTTCTTTTTTCTCAATTGGTGGATGAGTTTTTTAAAATCCATAATTCTAAAATTGTAGGGGCGATTCATGAATCGCCCCTACAATTAATTATTCAGCCTTTGCTTCACCTTCAGCACCTTCAGCAGGAGCTTCACCTTCAGCACCTTCAGCACCTTCAGCACCTTCTTCACTTTCTACAACTTCTTCTTCGACTGCTGCACGAGGAGCAGAAACAGTCACAATATTAATATCTTCCGCATCCAAAATTTTAATTGTATCAGGCACCTTAACATCACCAATAGTAAGAGAGGTATGGAAATCAACCAATGGGCTGATATCTACTTCAATTTCATGAATCAGATCTTTAGGTAGACATTCAACTTCAACTGATTCTTTGCTTTGAATCATTACACCGCTAAGATCTTTAACAGCAGGAGCAATTCCAACAAGAACCAAAGGAACTTGAGTGGTAATCGCTGTACCCATTTGTACGGCCATCACATCCACATGAATTATCTGGTCACTAACGGGTTCATATTGAATATCCTGAACCAAAACAGGGAAATCCTCTTCTTTTTCGTTTTTAAAATACATAATAGTACTTCGACCTCCTTTTTCGTAAGCACGTCGAAAGTCTTGATAATCAACCGAAAATCCATGATTTTCAACACCCTTTCCATAGTATGCCATAGGAATACGATTGGCAGAACGAGCTTCTTTAGCGGTGGCATAAGCACCTTCGGTTACATCTAATATAATTTTTTCCATTATAAGTGAATTAAGGAATTAAGGGCCTGCCTACAGGCAGGCAGGTTAAACTTTTTTAACTTTAGCGAGTTGGTGAACAATATCCGTTCGGGTAATTATTCCAACCAGTTCATCTTTTTTATTGATAACAGGGAGGCGATTGATTTGCTGGTCGGACATAATGTTCAGCATTTCTTGCAGAGTGGTGTCTTCTTGAATCGTAACAACGGAATCAAACATTAAATCTTTAACTATTTCAGCACATTGATCTTTTAAATGCTCATTAAAGTCGGCAACATTATCCAGATAAACAATTCCTCCGAGTAAATTAATAGAGCGAGGAGCTTGCAGCGTTGTGAAGTGTCTAATAAGGTCCGCTTCGGTAATAATTCCAATCACATGATTCTTGTCATTCACAACGGGGACGCCCAAGATACCACTTTCATCCAATAATTTAAAGACTTGTTTAATTCCCTCGTTCTCCTGAACCGCAATAACCTCTTTGGTCATAAAGTCTTTCGCCTGCTTTTTGAGAATTTTATCCATAATTAAGTTGTGGGTTAATTCAGTCAGAAATGTGGGTGAGCATCCCTCTTGGCTGGCAGGGCCAGCCGTAGCTCGCAGAGCGAAGGCTGGTGCCGCGAGTGGGAATCGAACCCACACTCCCGAGGGAACAAGATTTTAAGTCTTGCGTGTCTACCAATTCCACCATCGCGGCTTAATTGTCGATTGACTTAAGGAATTCTTTGCCGCAACCAGATTTTAAAAATTTTTCCTGGTTACGCGCTTCCAATCGTGTTTTAAAAGATGCAGAATATATTAATTTGAATGGGCAATAGGCTTTAGTCGTCTTATTGCCTCCATTATTATGTCGACTTATTCTGCAATCAACATTATTTGTTAGTCCAACATAAATATAATTTCTTTCCAAGCTCGATAGAGCATAAACAAAATACATTTTTTAATTCAATAATCCAAATTTATATACTCGTAGTTTATGCCGTCGAAAGGTCTACCAACCTGCCTGCCGGCAGGCAGGTTCCATCATCGCGGCGCAAAGATCAATTAAACATACCAAGCATCAGAGTGATGCACAGCCCGATTATTTTAGACAATTTGACCACTTAACACAAGCTTTTTTTAGAGATCGGAGCTTAGAGATTTTACTTCCTGTTTCTCAGCAATAATGTATAATCAAAACCTAAAAAATCTCAAATATGTTGTACAAGTGGGACATCGTTGGACATGCGAATCAACTCGATCAAATTGAGAGAGAGATCAAAGAAGATAACTTGAGTCATGCTTATTTATTCTCTGGAACGAAGCAGAGCGGTAAATTCAGCATTGCCAAGGTATTATCCATGATTCTTCAGTGCCCCAATAATTTTTGCCGCACCTGTAAAGATTGTGAATCAATCAAGGCAGGCTCTCATCCAGATACCATTGTAATGGAGGATGATGGGGTTTCAATTAAAATCGACGACGTTCGTGAGTTGGTTCGCAAAACAAACCTAACCAGCCAAGGGAAATACCGCATTGTAGTGATTGAAAACATAGAAAGAATGCCGACAGAAGCACAGAATTCATTCCTAAAAACGCTCGAAGAGCCTTCCGGTAAAACCATTTTTCTACTAACCACCAGTCAGCTCGACCAAGTCCTATTAACCATTCAATCCAGAGTCCGTCATTATCATTTTTCAACAGTGGATGACAATATTTTAGCCGATTATTTACAAAAGACATTTGGGCAACGGGCTGAAATGACCGAGGTGGTGACAATGGCACAAGGGCGCCCGGGTCTCGCGATATCTCTACTGAAAGATTCAGAGGCCTTTAGTTATCAAAAAGGGCTTTATCATCAAATTGAAACCTTTTTAAAAAAGAACGATTTATCACAAAAATTCTCATTTGTAGAAGGGATTGAAAAAGATTCAGAAAAAATTGAAATTTTTCTAGATGCTTTCACTCGTTATTTAAGAAAATTGATTTTTGATTTTACTCATCAAAAAGATCATCCGCTTAAAAAGCGTTTCAGTTTGAAAGAGATTGTGAATTTGTTTGATGTTTTAGAAAAAACTCGCTATTTTATAAAGCGCAATGTCAACAAAAGGCTAGCCTTAGAAAATTTGTTGATTCAAACCGAAAAACAAAAATAATTACAAATGTTACAAAACCAACAAGTCTTGTAACAGAAAAACAGTTGTAGTTATTAATTTTTATAACCTGAAAATGCCTCAGCTCTATATATTCATCATCACGTTAGCCGCTATCACGATTATTATTTCTCGTCGAAGTCATATTTTTAGTCGAGATAAGCAATTAAAATTCCGAGAGGAGGTTTCAAAAAAAGTAGATGAATTGCAGAAAGAACGCCAAGAGACAGAGCATCAGCGTTTTAAAGACATTCATTTAAATGAGCAGAAGAATAAAAAATACGATTTTTCACAATTTAAATTAACTCTCAGAAAAGCCGATATGGCCATGGCAAAAGAGCAATGGAACGAGGCAAAGAAATGCTTGATTCAGTCATTAGCATTAACCCGAGATGAATTCCCTATTTCATTAAAGCTCGCAAAGGTTTATATGGAAAGTGGTGACTTGAAAAGATCTGAAGCGTTGTATAAAAGGCTTTTAGAAGTCGATAAAAATCAGCCTTCAATTTATGAAAATCTTGCTAAAATTTATTCTAAAAAGAAGCGCTATAAAGAAGCAATAGGAGCCTATGTTCAGTCGATTGAATTGAATTCGTCAAACGACAAATCTTTAATCGGACTAGGAAATCTTTATCAAATGCTCATGCGTCACTCATTGGCGGCTGAATGCTTTAAACGAGCAGCAGAGTTAAAACCACGGGAGGTGCAGTATCTTTTCTTCTTAGCAGATGCATGCAGGGCAGCTGAAGATTATGAAAACGCTCTTTTTACTTACGAAAAAGTACTGACCGTAGAGCCATATAACGAGAAAGCTCAAAATTCAGCACAGGACGTTCGAATGAAGATCAATGAAATGGAAAAAGCAATCGTGATCTCTTAATTTAAAAAAAATTAATCAAAAAACACTATGGAACATTTTGGTGATCGTTTGGCAAATAGAATTCAAAAACTTTCAAACCCCACGGTTGTTGGTTTAGACCCACGGTTAAGCCAAATTCCCCCTTTTATTAAAGAGGTGGCTATTAAAAAGCACGGAGGAGAAAATCTAGAGGCGGTTGCCGCAGCGATTATCATGTTCAATGTAGGGATTATTGAAGCCGTTGCCGATATTGTTCCTGCAGTAAAACCCCAAATTGCTTTTTATGAACAATACGGTCATGCGGGTTTATTTGCTTACGAACAAACCATTAAATACGCTCAGGAGAAAGGAATGATTGTCATCGGAGATGCAAAACGAAACGACATCAGTTCAACCGCCGAAGCCTACGCCAATGGTCATTTGGGTGAGGTGGATGTTTTTGGAAAGCCATTAACAACTATTAATGCAGATTCAATAACCGTAACCCCTTATTTAGGGTCCGATGGAATCACTCCATTCACTAAGGTTTGTCAGGAGCACGGGCGAGGAATCTTCGTTTTAGTCCGAACTTCCAATCCATCAGCCGACGAAATTCAGGGGCAGGTTGTTGGGGATCACCTTCTTGACGAAGAAGTGGCTTCTTTAGTTGAAGGTTGGGGTCGTGATTTGATTGGAGATACGGGATATTCATCCGTTGGAGCAGTAATAGGTGCGACTTACCCAGAAGAGGCTCACACACTTAGAAACTTAATGCCAAATCAAATTTTCCTTGTCCCCGGTTACGGCGCACAAGGGGGAGGTGCTGAAGACGTAAAGCCATGCTTCCACGACAACGGAACAGGGGCGATCGTTAATTCATCTCGCGGAATTATCTTCGCTTATCAGAAGGATGAAAAATGGAAAGATGAGCAGTATCACGAAGCCGCCCGCGAAGCCGCCTTGGCGATGAAGGAAGATTTAGGGAAATTATTCGGATAATATTTGACATAAGTCATTAAAAAGCTTAGAATCACCTCCATTTTAATTTTTTCCTATGAATAAGCCCTCCATTCATACTTTATTTGGTCAATGTTTCGATGAACTTCGAAAACTCGACCAAGAACATTCACCTATTGATTCTCAAAACGACAAAATCTCTATGCTACGTCAAAGTATAGAAATTGTTTTAGATAAATTAGTAAGTTTAGTAAAAGCTGAAAGACAACAGGAAATCATAAACTGCCTTGGGAGTGATGCTTTGAAGAACGATGAAATTTGGGAATTAGTTAGTCAATTTTATAGTCAGATCGTTGAACTAAAAAAAGACGTACGTGCTCAATACGAAGAGTGTTTAGGCGGACTAACGGACGATATTCCTGAGCTTACAAGAGCTAATCCTCACAAGATATCCGACTTAGCTGAAAAAGATTGGAACGAGGATGAGGTCGATGAATCAGAACAGACTCCTCTCGATGACGAAGATGACGATGACGAAGGTGATGCTTGTGATGATATTGCATTGTAGAATTGTGAAAGAAAATTCACTCAAATAACGTATAATATAATGTGTATGCGCTAAGCTTTTTTCATGAAACCGATTAAGTGCGATAAAAAATCCGATCAAAAGCTCGTTGAATTGACCCTGAAAAACACGGATTATTTTGAGTGCCTCATGGAGCGTTACGAGCAAAAATTGACCCGCTATTTAAGGCGTATTACCAACTTAGATCACGAAACCATTGAGGATTTGTTACAGGAAGTCTTTTTAAAAGTTTATAAAAATTTGAACGACTATAATTCCGATTTCTCCTTTAACAGTTGGATCTATCGCATTACACATAACGAAGCCATTAATTATATACGAAAACTCGATGTTCGCCCAAAAAGCGTTCAGCTCGACGCTGATGAGGGGGTTAATTTCCTCGATATCCTCCCAGACGACATTGATTTAAGAGACGATTATGTAAAAAAAGAGCTCGCCCTCAAGGTTCGTGAGCTTATCTTCCAGCTCCCCGAAAAATATCGTTCTGTATTGGTTCTTAAATTTCTGGAAGAGAAAAGTTACGAAGAAATCAGTGATATTTTACATATCCCCCCAGGAACTATTGCCACTCAAATCAATCGTGCCAAAGAACAATTTAAAAAGCTCGCTCAAAAAAACCATCTTAATAAAACTCAAGTCTAATCATTATGTCTAATTTATCCAAATCCATCATCGACAAAATCAAGAAGGAAAAGGTAAAGCCAACTCCAAAGTGGGTGTTCTTACTTAAATATTCTGTTGTATGGGGGTTATTTGTATCATCCGTTGTGTTCGGCAGTATTGCAATGAGTATTATCTTTTTCCAATATCGTGACGCAACAGGGGAAATCTACAATCAAATGGGGGATGGAGTGGTTGAATTCACTCTTTTAGCATTGCCTTATTTTTGGATACTTTTAATGATCGGATTCTTACTATTGGCTCATTATCACTTTCATTTCACAAAAAAGGGTCATCGTTACAACGTATTTGCCATTATGGGACTGAGTCTAATCGTATCTTTGGTTTTGGGGTCTGCTTTGTATGCCAGCGGGTTTTCCGAAAAACTAGAAAACCTATTCCAAGAAATTCCCAATTACGAAAGGCTTCATATTGGGAAGCGAATGCTCTGGCAACGGCCAAATGCAGGTCGCTTAGCCGGAACTATTATGCAAATAGAGGGTGAAAAAATACTTATTTTACAGGATTTTCAACAAAATGTTTGGTGGGTGGAAACTCAAAATGCCAAAAGGCATCCTCAGGTAATCCTCCAAAAAGGGGAGCGTATCCGAGCTATGGGTGAGCGTTTAGAGGGGGGGCATTTTCGTGCAGACATAATTGGGCCATGGAGGAAAAGGCCTGGACGCTCTACAGGAATTCGGGAAATTTTTAAATAGTGAAAGAAAATATTTTTTTGGGCGTAATAAAAGGCGAGAGACGATTAATCACCTCACCATTTTATTACTAATTGAGAAAACATGAATATTATAAAGAGACTCTTACCAGTCTGTCTAGCTACTTTTATTATCTTGGTCAGCGCAGCGGTTGTTTTTACTTCCGCCGATGAGCCCGACTCATCAAAATTGCAGCACCGCGAAACAGTGCAGTCTGCCCTAGAGAGTGGCGATTACAGCGCATGGGCAGCAGCCATTTCTGAAGGCGATCGTGAGCCAAAAATCCTTGAGTATATTAATGTTGACAATTTTGGACAATTTGTCGAAATGCATAATTTACGCCAACGCGCCAACGCGATTGCAGAGGAGCTTGGATTACCAAAAAGAAAAATGGGGAAGATAGGAAAGCGTGGCTTTAAGAACCATGGTCAACAAAAGCCTGAACTCACCGATGAGCAAAAAGAAATCATGCAACAAGTAATTGAATTGAAAAAAGCGGGTGACTTCGAGGGGGCAAAAGCACTCTTTGAAGAATCTGGAATTGAATGGGGTCCGAAATTCCATAAAGGATTTAAAAAAGGACAAGGTAAAAAACGAGGATTTTTCCAACCTCAAAACTAAACTTAGTAACTAGAAAGTTATAAAAGCGTCAAAGGCTCCCCATGGATTATCCAGGGGAGTTTTTGTTTATGCCCCCTTCCTTTTTCGAACTGGCTTAGATTTAAACATTAAATCTCGATGAGCGGCAATATCCGTAAAGTCATCCGCCATTTCAATCAGCCCCGTATTGGTTGTTTTTTCAAAGGCCACCACTTCCACCAAGCATCCAAACGCTTGCTGAAGGTAATTCACTACGGGTTTAAAGTCTCCATCACCAGAAATCAAAATAATCGAATCCACCTTCTGCCCCATCCGAATCGCATCCATTGCAATTCCTAAATCCCAATCTCCCTTTTTCGCCCCCCCATAGAAAACCTGCAAATCCTTTTCCTTCACCTCAAGGCCAGCTGCATTGATGGCATCGAAGAAAAGAACCTCTTTCAGCTCAGGATCTGATTTGATCACATAAGCAATCGCTCGAACTAAAAGGCGGCCATAAGTAACATGCTTCAGTAGATTTTTGTAATTGATTTTTGCGTTGTGTAAATTTTTCGCAGAATAGTAAATATTCTGAACATCCACCAATACGGCAATGCGCTGGTCGGGATTTCTTACAATCATAATTTTTATTTTAGAATTTAACGGTATCAGTGTAGCACATCCTCCGTTTAACAAGCCTAGAAGATTTTATTTATATTTAAAAACCCCGCACGGTAAGGTGCGGGGTTAATGGGCAACTTTATTAATTCAATTCGCTTGCCATCAATTGATAAAAGCGATAGTGCTTTACAGCGTCGCGAAGATCTTCAGGATTAAGAATACTAAAAAGTTCATTGTCCATTACAAAGCTTGCTGCATCAGCAGCCCAGCAAAGTACTTCAGTATTGGTGGTAAAATCACCGATTTCACAACTTGTACTTTGTGCCCGTACTTCCATATTAGGTTCATTTGGAATATAGAAACCAAGCGAGAGCCCAAAGACAACAATTATTAGTGCCGCTGCCAATGATTGGTAAGAAAAAGTTTGTTTTTTCATTTGTTTCATATCGATTAGTTAATGGAATTACTGACCCATAATGAGTTGATAAGTTCGGTAGAATTTCACAGCGTCACGAACATCCTCGTCGTTAAGAATGCTGAAGAGATTGTTTTCAAGTACCCAATTCACAGCATCCGTCGCCCAACAAGGAACAGTAGTCACTTGATTGATGATTGGAGCGTAAGGACATGATCCACCGCTACCTCCATCAATTGGACAAAGATTTCCAGCGTTTCGACTGTCACCTTCTATAACGGTAAAGTGTCCCCAAACCGATCCAGGACCGATAGGAATTGAACAGCTCGTATGAATATCCACGTGGAATAATTCCTCTAATTCAACTCTTACGGTAGCGCCCAATGTAGCTTTATCATCGATGCCAGTTCCAGCACCAACTAAAGTAATTTCTTGATTGGGCTGAAGGGTGCCTTCGTAAATTAGGTTTCCTTTATTTCTGCTTGAGAAACGGGCTTCTACAACACTGAGTCCTGTATAACGCAACGTTAGATTGGTTACTTTCCCATCACAAGTACCACAATCTTCAGGTTCTTCACCGCCTTCTAGCTGACAAGTGGATGAACATCCATCACCTGCAATAGTATTTCCATCATCACATTGCTCTAATCCTTCACGAATGCTATTTCCACATTCATTTGTAGGAGGAGGACCACCTTCAAATCGACAAATAGAACTACATCCGTCGCCCGATACAGTGTTTCCATCTTCACATTGTTCACCCAGTTCCAAAATTCCATTTCCACAATAAGGGTCTGAACTTTCTAGTAAACAAGCAGAGTTACACCCATCACCTGATAGGTTATTTCCATCATCACATTGTTCACCAAGCTCTATTACCCCATTGCCACATTCATAGGTTGGGAATTCAAGCTGACAAGTAGCGCTACATCCATCACTGGATACATTGTTATTATCATCACATTGTTCACCTGGTTGGGTAATACCATCTCCACAAGCTTCGAGCTTACAGAATGATGAACAACCATCTCCTGATAGGTTATTGCTATCATCACATTCTTCCCAAAGACTCAACTGAAGAACATTGTCTCCACACAATTCACGCTGACAGGTGATAGTACATCCATCACCGGATACATTGCCTCCATCATCACATTGTTCTGAAGGTTGAGTGATGCCATCTCCACAAGCTTCGAGCTTACAGAATGAAGAACACCCATCACCTGGGAAATTATTACTATCATCACATTCTTCCCCAAGATCAACCTGAAGAGCTCCATCTCCACAAGATTCTAGCTGACATAAATTGTTACAACTATCACCCGATACATTATTCCCATCATCACACTGCTCAGAAGCTTGTTTTATTCCATCTCCACAAGATTCCAAAAGACAGGCAGAAGAACAACCGTCTCCAGATGTGTTACTCCCATCATCACATTGTTCACCAAGATCGGTTTGAAGGGTTCCATCTCCACAAGATTCAATCTGACAAGTAACACTACATCCATCACCGGATACATTGTTGCTGTCATCACATTGTTCGGAAGGCTGTTTCAC
>CBDUQS010000036.1:0-13131 GCA_965369815.1 uncultured bacterium
AAGAGGCTGAATCAGAAGAGGCGACTAAAGCTCTATCTGAACCAAAAAAGTCTAAAAAAGAACAGAAATAATTTATTTTCCCTTTAATTTATCCCACATGCGTACCAAAATCGGCGTTATCACCAGCAACAAAATGGAGAAGACCTTAGTGGTTACCGTTGTTACTTACAAACGTCATCCTAAATATAAGAAGCGTTATCAGGTTTCTAAAAAGTTTTATGCTCATTGCGATGATAGTTCTCAGTTCGCGATTGGCGATGAGGTTACCATTGCTGAGACCAGACCTGTTAGCAAACTAAAAAGATGGAAGGTTGTGGAAAACGTATCTGCTAAATAATAATTTTATACCATGATTCAAACTCAATCTCTGCTGAGTGTGGCAGACAACACAGGAGCAAAGCGCGTGATGTGTATTAAGGTCCTTGGAGGATCAAAGAGGCGCTATGCACACGTTGGTGATGTAATCGTTGTCGCGGTTAAGCACGCTTCTCCAAAGGGAATTGTAAAAAATCACTCTGTGGAACGAGCTGTTGTGGTTCGTACTGCTAAATCCATTCGTCGTTCTGACGGATCTTACTTAAAATTTGATGAAAATGCGTGTGTGATTGTTAGCAAGGAAGGACAGCCTAAGGGGACACGTGTATTTGGTCCTATCGCTCGCGAACTTCGTTCAAAGGGGTATCAGAAAATTATTTCATTAGCTCCTGAAGTTCTTTAAATTCCAAACTCTAAATTCTAAATTCTAATTATGAAAATTAAGGCTAAAGACAAAGTATTGGTGCTCGTTGGAAAGAATAAGGGTAAAACCGGTGTGGTGATGCGTACCTTTAAAAAAACCGATCGTGTGACGGTTGAGAAAGTGAATATTCGCACGAAGCACGTTAAAAAAACAGCCACACAGGCTGGTCAGCGTGTAAAATATGAAGCTCCTTTTGATGTTTCTAAAGTAATGCTTATTTGTTCTAGCTGTAGTAAAGCCACTCGTGTTGGATATAGTATTCTAAAGACTGGTAAAAAATTCCGTGTTTGTCTGAAATGTAATGAATCAGTTGAGCAAACTATCGCTAAAGCTGATAAGAAGAAAAAATAAAGCCAATTTTAAATTTTAAATTTTAAATCAACAATGTCGTTATACGATCGAATGCAATCAGAGATTATCCCTGCCCTTAAGAAGGAGCTTGGACTAAAAAGCGACCTCGCGACTCCGCGTATTGCTAAAGTTAAAGTGAATGTGGGTATTGGAAGTTTGGCTAAGCAAACCAAGGATTTTTCTGAGGTGATTGAAAATATTACAAAGATCACTGGTCAAAAACCATTGGTGATGAAATCTAAGATTGCGGTTTCTAACTTCAAGCTTCGAAAAGGAATGCCTGTGGGTATCAACACTACTCTTCGTGGGAAACGTGCTTATGACTTAGTGGATCGTTTGGTTAACATTGTTTTCCCTCGTGTGCGCGACTTCCGTGGTGTTTCCGTTAAGTCTTTCGATGGAAATGGTAACTATAACATTGGTTTTAAGGAGGCACTTGTATTCCCCGAGATCAATCCAGATGACGTTACGAATGTTCATGGTATTCAGGTTACTGTGGTTACCACCGCTAAGAATGATGAGGAAGGAATGGCTCTTTTGAAAAAAATTGGCTTCCCATTCAAAAAAGAACTTTAAACATTTTAATTATTATCACTTTTTAATCTCATGGCTCGAACAGCACTTATTGTTAAAACGGAAAAGCGTCAAAGAAAGATGAAACAAGCTTTGGCTCAAGGTAAGAAACCTGAAAAGTGGGTTCGTACTTACAATCGTTGTAAGTTATGTGGTCGCTCTCGTGGTTACCTTCGATACTTTCAGATCTGCCGTATTTGTTTTCGTGAGCTAGCCTCTAAGGGGGAGATTATGGGTATTAAAAAATCAAGTTGGTAATTCCAAATTTCTAAATTTTAAGTCTTAAATTTTAAATTCAAATATGAACACTGATCCAATTGCAGATTTACTAACTCGGATTCGAAATGCTGTCAGCGCTAGGCAGCAGAAAACGGTTGCTCCATACTCAAAAGTTAAGCTAGCTGTTCTCGAAGTAATGAAAAGACGTCATTTTATTGATAGCTATAAAGTTGTTAAAGAAAACCGTTTTGACGAGATTGAGATTGTATTTAACTCAGAGTTGAGCCAGATCAATCTAAAGCGTATCAGTAAACCTGGACAACGAATTTATTTAAAGAAGAGCGATATCAAACCTGTTTTAAATGGTTATGGTATTTCTATTATTTCTACTCCTAAAGGAGTGATGACTGGTGACGAAGCAGCTAAGGTTGGATTGGGAGGTGAATATCTTTGTCAGATTTGGTAATTTATTTCAATTTTGTAATTTTTAAATTTTTAAAGAATGTCTAGAATCGGTAAACAACTCATCGAAATCCCAAGTGGCGTAGAAGTGTCCATTGCAGACCGCAATATTAAAGTGAAGGGTCCTAAGGGGGAATTAGAATACACATTCTTACCTCAAGTTGAGGTGATCGTTGAGGATAATAATATTATTGTGAAAAGGCCTGGGGATGATAAAGAATCACGCAGTTTCCATGGTCTTACTCGTGCACTTATAAACAATATGGTGATTGGTGTTTCTAAGGGGTTTGAAAAGCGTTTAGAGATCATTGGTGTGGGTTATCGAGCTCAGACTAGCGGTCAAAAAATCACTTTAAATCTTGGCTTTTCTCATCCTATCGATTACACCGCTCCAGAAGGGGTTTTGATTGAAATGGATAAAGAGAATAAGAATATTATTATTATTTCTGGCATTGATAAGCAAGCGGTTGGTGAGGCTGCAGCGAACATTCGTAAATATCGACCCCCTGAACCTTACAAAGGAAAAGGAGTTCGTTATATTGATGAATATGTTGCTCGTAAAGCTGGTAAGGCTGCTGCAAAAGCTGCCGCATAATCTCGTTAATTCTATAATTTTTATTATGACTGCATTAAAAGAACAATTACGTAAAAGGCGACAACAACGCGTTCGATCCAGAATTATTGGTACGGCTAAACGGCCACGTCTTTCTGTTTTCAGAAGCAATAATGCTATTTACGCACAACTTATTGATGATTCAAAGGGATTGGTTTTGGCTTCAACTTCTTCTTTGAAAACAAAAAAGAAAGGGGTGGAAGCGGCTAAGGAATCTGGTCTTGCTTTGGCTAAAATGGCCAAGACTAAGAAGGTCGAAACTTGCGTGTTTGATCGTGGTGGGTACCTTTACCATGGGCGTGTAAAAGCCTTGGCTGAAGGAGCTCGTGAAGGAGGTCTACAATTTTAATTTTTAATTTTCAATTTTCAATTCAATTATGGCTAAGAAATTCAAAAAAAATCATCGTCGCGAGAAAGAAGTGAAAGAGTTTGAGGAAGAAGTGCTTCAGATTGATCGCGTAACTCGTGTAGTAAAAGGAGGACGTCGTTTGCGTTTCCGTTGCTTGGTTGCTATTGGAGATAAAAAAGGACGTGTTGGTGTTGGGGTTGGTAAAGCAACTGAAGTGGTGAGTGGAATTAAAAAAGCGGTTACTAGAGCTAAGCAATCCCTTGTTACTGTTCCTCTTACGGATTCTGACTCAATTCCTCATGAAGTTCACATTAAACACAAGGCAGCTCGTATGTTTATTATGCCAGCGTCTCCTGGTACTGGTGTTATCGCTGGTGGAGCGCTTCGTAAAATCCTTGGTTTGGCTGGTGTGAAGAATGTATTGAGTAAGAATCACGGGACTAATAATAAATTGGTTACGGCTCAGGCAGCTATTATGGCCTTGGAAACACTTCGACCTGTTAAACCAGGAAGAGAGAAGAAAAAGGAAGTAAAAAAAGAGGAAAAAAAGCCTGAAAAATCTGAAAAAAAGGGAGGTGATGATTCAAAAAAGGACGCAAATCCTAAAAAAGAATCAAAAGATAAAGAAGCTACTAAGAAATAATTTTTTAAATTTATAAGTATTGTTATGCAGTTAAATTCAATTAAACCAAAGGCTGGCGCCCTTAAATCTAAAAGGCGAGTTGGACGAGGAAATGGCTCTGGTCGTGGAACTTTCTCTGGTCGTGGGTGTAAAGGACAAGGTCAGCGTAAGAGTGGTAATGTTCGTGCTGGTTTTGAAGGGGGACAAACTCCTTTGATTTCACGCCTTCCTAAACTAAAAGGGTTTACGAATCCTAATAAAGTTGAATTCCAGGTAATCAATGTAAAAGACTTAGATCAATTCAATGATGGGGATGAAGTGAACGTATTGGCATTGCTTGAAAAAGGTCTTGTTCGTCGAAAAATTCAACCGGTTAAGTTGCTTGGTAACGGAAAAATCACCAAAAAACTAACCATAAAACTTCATAAAGTTTCCACTGCCGCAAGAACCAAGGTGGTTGCCGCTGGAGGAAAAGTTCTTTAATTATCTCAGGTCTCAGATCTGACATTTAAAATCTATCTACTGTGTTTAAATATTTACATCAAATTTGGCGGTCTGCTGCATTAAGGCGTAAAATTTTATTTACTCTTTTTGTTTTGCTTGTTTTCAGAGTTGCCGCTCATATTTCAGTTCCTGGTGTTAATGTGGAGGTGCTAGCAAGTGTTTTCCAGCAGAATAGTTTGCTGGGTGTGTTTTCTGCTTTAACCGGTGGATCAATGGAAAGCTTTTCTATTGTTTTGATGGGACTTGCTCCTTACATTAATGCATCGATTATTATGCAGTTGATGACAGTGGTTATTCCTAAATTAGAAACACTTTCTAAAGAGGGAATGGAGGGGCGACGTAAGATCAATAAGTACACTCGGTTGCTTACCATTCCTCTCGCTTTTCTTCAGTCTTACGGAATGATCCTTCTTTTGAATCGTAGCGCTCAAGGTCAACTGATTCCAGGGGCTGCTGATTTCATGACATTACTTCCTATTATGATTGTTGTGGCGGCAGGTACTATCTTTATGATGTGGTTGGGTGAATTGATCACTGAGAATGGAATTGGAAATGGTATTTCTTTGATTATCTTCGCTGGAATTATCGCTGGTATGCCGACTGTATTTGGTCGAATGCTTGGAACTTTTCAAGCGGGGGACAGTACAAAGCTTATTCACTTCCTACTGTTCGTTGTGCTCACTCTAATTATGCTTGTTTTCGTTGTACTTATTACCGAAGGGCAACGGAATATTCCAATTACTTATGCGACAAGGGCTACGGGTGGAAAGGGGGAAAAATCAGTGTTACCTATTCGCGTGAATCAGGCGGGAATGATTCCTATTATCTTTGCGATTTCTATGGTTACTTTCCCATCCGTTATCGCTCAATTCTTTAGCGTTTCTAGTTCTACTGTGCTTCAAGGGGTTGCTGATTTTATTGGAAAATATCTCAATTCTAGTAACCCGAGTTATCTTTATATTGTTCTTTACTTCCTGCTCATTGTTGCTTTTTCATATTTCTATGTCAGTGTTACTTTTAATCCAGATACCATTGCTGAAAATATTCAAAAGCGTGGAGGATTTATTCCTGGAGTTCGTCCTGGTAGTCAGACTGCTGACTTCCTTGCAAAAAGCTCTAGTTATCTAAATTTATTTGGTGGTAGTTTTATTGCTTTGGTTGCGGTGGTTCCGATCATCTTTACTAAATACACAACTCTAACCGCTGGAGATTTAATTATTAGTGGTGCTGGGTTGATTATTATGGTGGGTGTAATTCTAGATCTTATTCGTCAAATTGATGCTCAATTGGTGATGCACGATTACGATAAACTTTACTAGCAAGGATTAAGGACTAAGGATTAAGAATTAAGCTGAATCCTGAATCCTGAATTCTTAATCCTATTTAATAATATGGATATTATACTATTTGGAATGCAAGGGTCTGGGAAAGGGACTCAAGGTAAGTTTTTGGCTGAAAAGTACAATCTTAAAACCTTTGAGATGGGAGGGGAACTTCGTCGAATGATCGAGTCGGGTTCTGAACTTGGGCAGAAGATAAAAACAATTGTTGAAGTGGGGAATTTGGTTGATGACGATACGATTGTCGAAGTGATTGGTAATTTTTTAAGCGGTGCTAATCCAGAAGCTTCCATTCTTTTTGATGGGATTCCTCGAACCCTTCATCAGTCTGAAAAACTTTTAAATTTGCTTTCAGAATACAATCGATCGGCTTTTGCTGTTTTGATTAAGATCTCTGAACAAGAGGCGATTAGTCGCTTAACCCAACGACGAGTTTGCGAAGGTTGTAAGGGGGTTTATCCACCTTCTTATAAGCCTGATGAATGTCATCATTGTGGAGGAAAACTAGTGGTTCGTCATGATGACAATATCGAAAGTATTCAAAAACGACTTGAGAACTATCAAAAAGAAACCGTTCCGGTTATTAAGGGGTTTTATGAGCAGGATCGTTTGATTGAGGTGGATGGAGAGCAGGCGGTTGAAAAAGTGACAGAAGAAATGATTGAAAAGGTAGACTACCTTTTTACGTAGTCTCAAGTGCGAGTGCGAGCCTGCCTGCCGGTAGGCAGGTCTCAAGTGAAAATTACTGATTCATTTATGAAAGGAGATATCCCTATTAAAACACTGGAGCAAATTGAAGCCATGCGAAAAGGAGGTGCTATTTTGAGGGAGACACTTAAAAAAATGGAAGAGGCCGTTCGTCCTGGTATTACTACTCTGGAATTAGATCGGATTGCCGAGGAATTTATTCGAAGCCACAAAGGGGCTACTCCTGGATTTAAGGGGTATCATGGCTTCCCAGCAACACTTTGCACCTCTGTTAACGAAGAAGTGGTACATGGGATTCCTCTTCAGGAATTGGCTTTGGAATCAGGAGACATCGTTGGGATTGATTGTGGCGTTTTATATGAAGGGCTTTATACCGATGCTTGTATTACCTCTTTAGTGGGAGATGTATCTCCTGAAGTTCGTCATTTTGTCAAAACAACAAAGGTCTCTCTTAATAATGCCGTTAAGCAGGTTCGCCCCAATGGCCATGTTGGAGATATTTCAGCAATGATTCAGAAAACACTTGAAGATCAAGGTTACGCTCCAATTGTTGAATGTACAGGGCATGGAGTGGGAGTTGATTTGCATGAACCACCTGAGATTCTCAATGTTGGACAGAAAGGCGCAGGTTCTGTCATACAAGCGGGTATGATCTTCGCCATCGAGCCCATTGCTTCCATGGGCCAAAGAAACGTGGTAACGGATGAGGATGGTTGGACGGTTTTAACCGCAGACGGAAGCCTTTCCGCTCATTTTGAGCATACGGTTTTAGTGACGCAAGATGGGTTTGAAATTTTGGCTTAAAAAGTGTCTTTTTTGCCTTTAAAAAAAACCCTAAAAAATCCCTTGCACTGGGCCCCTGTATCGTGTAAACTCTTACCGCTTTGTTTAAAATTATAGTATGGCGAAACAAGTTATAGAGGTAGAAGGTCGAATTGTAGAAACTCTTTCCAACGCCACGTTTAAGGTGGAGTTGATCGGAGAGCAATATAAGGGGCATACCATCTTGGCTCACGTTTCTGGAAAGGTTCGTATGAACTATATCCGCATTCTCCCTGGTGACCTTGTGACTATCGAGATGACACCGTACGATTTAACTAAAGGGCGTATTACTTATCGCCATAAATAGACTAATTGTTTAACTAACTTGATCCCGATAGAGGGGTTGCAACTCACTATGAAAGTACGAGCTTCTGTAAAAAAAATGTGTGAGAAATGTCGCGTTATTAAGCGAAGAGGGGTGGTACGTGTTATTTGTCCATCTTCTAAAAAACATAAACAAAGACAAGGATAGTTGAAATATATGACTTTTAATTTTTCAATTTTTATTTGATATGGCAAGAATAGCAGGTGTTAATCTCCCAAAAGGAAAACGTATTGAAGTGGCTCTAACTTATGTCTATGGTATTGGACGAAGTTCAAGTCAGGAGCTTCTTGAGAGGATTAAAATTAGCTTAGACACTAAGGTTGAAGACCTTTCTTCTGCGGATGAACAAAAAATCCGTGATGAGGTTAACAAGATGGTGGTTGAAGGAGATTTAAAGCGTGTTGTTACCAGTAATATAAAACGTCTTCAGGAGATTGGTACTTACCGTGGATTCCGTCATCGACGACATCTTCCTGCACGCGGACAGCGTACTAAAACCAATGCTCGAACCAAACGTGGTAAAAAGCAGACAATGGGACGTGGAAAGTTAAAAGCAACGAAGAAATAACATTTGATATCTAAATATCTCATCCCGATTGATCGGGATCAGATTTTAAATTTAATTTTTATGGCAGATAAAACGACTAAGAATAAGAAGAAGATCAGGAGAAGTGTTCCGTTGGCACATGCTTACGTAACAGCAACCTATAATAATACAATGATCTCCATTGCTGAACCTAGTGGGAATATTATTGCATGGGCTTCTGCCGGTGCTAATGGGTTTAAAGGAACTCGTAAATCAACCCCTTATGCGGCAACTATTACTGCTGAAAAAGTGGTTGAAAAAATAGCTCCTTACGGAGTTGAGCGAGTGAAGGTTTTTGTAAAAGGAGTAGGAACCGGTCGTGAGCAGGCTATTCGAGGTCTACACGCTGCTGGCCTTGAGTTAGAGGCTATTTTTGATCAGACTCCAATGGCTCATAACGGCTGCCGAAAGAAAAGGCCTAGGCGCGTTTAATTTTTTACTATCAATCAGGATAAATACATTATTTATCTTAACTTTAACCTTACATGAGATATACAGGACCGAAAGCTAGACTTTGTAGACGTCATAGAGCCAATTTATTTGGAACTGAGAAGTACAATAAAATATTAGAGCGCCGACCTGGAAAGCCAGGAGTTCATGGTGGAAAGATGTCTTTTGGAAAAGTGAGTGAATACGGAAAACAGCTTAGTGAAAAGCAGAAAGCTCGTATTTTATTCGGTATTTCCGAAAAACAATTCAGAAATTACTTCAAAAAAGCTTCTAAAATGCCAGGTGAGACTGGTGAAAACCTTCTTCGTCTTCTCGAGCTACGTTTAGATAACGTTGTTTATGTTTCTCAGTTTGCAGTGACTCGTATGCAGGCTCGTCAAATGGTTTCACATGGTCACTTCCGTTTAAACGGTCGTCGTGTGGATGTTCCTTCTATTTCAGTTCGTCCTGGCGATAAGATTGAAATTGTTCCTAAATTAAAAGATTCTTCGTTGTACGGTGAGCTTGGAAAATTAAAAGATTATTCTCCAAAATGGCTTTCTGTTGATTTGAAGAAAGTATCGGCTGAGATTGCTTCTCCTCCTGAAAAGGATGAGCTTGAAAAAAGTATCGAAAGCCAACTGATTGTTGAGTTCTACTCACGATAAAACCTTACCACCCTTAACTTATATCTTATGCATATTATCCAAGAAGAAATCGGCTTACCAAAGATTAAGACTGAATCTCTTGGGACGAATCATATCGTCTTTACTGTCAGCCCACTGCCTTCTGGTTATGGAATGACATTAGGAAATGCTTTTCGTCGCGTTCTTTTGTCCTCTCTTCCAGGGGCATCTATTACTGCAGTGAAGATTGATGGTGCTACTCACGAGTACACAACCGTTCCTGGTGTACAGGATAGTGTTTTAGACATTATCTTAAACCTTAAGGAGGTTCAAATTAAGAAACATTCTAAAGAGCCAGAAGTGATTAAGCTTTCTGTTAAAAAGGAAGGAGACGTTTTAGCGGGAGATATTGAATGTTCTAGTGATATTGAAATTTTAAACCCTGATTTGAAAATTACCTCTTTAAACAAAAAAACCGCTAAGCTTAATATTGAAATGACGGTTGAAAAAGGAGTTGGTTACGTTCCTGTTACTCTTCGTAAGAAAACGAATAAAGAATTGGGTGTTATTTTAGTTGATGCTATTTACTCTCCTGTTAAAAAAGTTCGTTACGATGTTTCCAATACTCGTGTCGGAGAAATGACCGATTTGGATAAATTGACCATCGAAGTTGAAACAAACGGTTCCATTCTTCCGGAAGATGCGCTAAAATTTACTGCCGGTGTTTTGAAATCATATTTTGAGCTATTCCTTATTGAAGGAGAAGAGGTTGAGCCTGATTTCCAAAGTGATCGTCAGCAGGTGAAAGCGAAAGAAATTCAGGAAGAAGAAGAGGAGTCAAAGAAAGAAACTTACACACCTATCGAAATTCTTAATTTCTCTCCACGTACTCTTAACTCGTTGATTAACGGTGGAATTGGTTCCATTGAACAGCTTGTGAAATGTACTCCAAGTAAATTGGGTAACTTCCGTGGGTTTGGTAAGAAGGCGATGACTGAGGTTTCTGATGCTCTATCACCTCGTGGTTTGAAATTAATGGATGATAAAGAATTTTAATTATTTAAATCTGACTAGTACCTCATGCGACATCAAGTTAAATCTAAACGAATCAATCGGGACTCTGCTCATCTGAACGCTATGCTCAGGAATATGGCGACATCCATTATTTTGTACGAAAAGGTTAAAACCACTCGTGCGAAGGCAAAGTTAGTGAAACCTATTGTTGAAAAACTATTTACCGCTGCTAAAAAGAGTTCAGAAGTGAATGCTTATCGGCATTTAAACGCTTACTTGCTCGACAAAAATGCTTCTAAGAAGATGATGGAAGAACTTTTAGAGCGCTATAAAGATAAAAAATCCGGTTTTGTCCGGTTGACCAATCTTGGTTATCGGGCTGGCGATGCTGCCCCAATGGTACAAATTGAACTTGTTTAAACTTATTATGACTTCTAAAACTACTACACCTAAAGCACAGACTAAAGCGGATAAAAAATGGTATTTGGTTGATGCTGAAAACCAAACGCTTGGTCGAATGGCTACTAAAATTGCCGTTATTTTACGCGGTAAGAATAAACCTATCTTCACTCCTCATTTAGACATGGGAGATTATGTTGTGGTTATCAATGCTGAAAAGATCCGTTTATCTGGTAAAAAAGATGAACAGAAAGAATATATCCATCACACCGGTTATCTTGGTCACCTTCGCCGTAAGCCTATTGCAACGGTTCGTGAAGAGAATCCTACTCGTATCATTGAAGAGGCAGTTGCTGGTATGATCCCTAGTAATCGATTGAAAAAATTCATTTTAACAAAACTAAAAGTTTATGCTGGTTCTGAACATCGTCACGGTGGGCAGAAGCTTGAACCACTCTCTATTTAATTTAAATTTTTATGGCTACTAAGACTGAAGCTACCGCTGAAAAGAAAGGCACTTACTATTATGCTAACGGGAAACGCAAAACTTCTATTGCGCGCGTTCGTTTACATGAAAAAGGAAAGGGTGAAATCACTGTTAATGACCGTTCTTTGAATGAGTATTTTTTCGGCACTTTAATCGGAAATGTAAAATCACCTCTTAAGCTTGTTGATATGCTTAAGCGTTTCGACGTGAGTGTTAAAGTGATTGGAGGAGGAGTTAATTCTCAGTCTGATGCCGTTCGACATGGTATTGCAAAAGCTCTGATAGTCTTTGATCCTGCCTTACGTACTGTGCTTAAGCGTGCAGGTCTTATTTCTCGTGACTCTCGTGTTAAAGAACGTAAGAAACCAGGTTTACACGGCGCTCGTCGAGCTCCACAGTGGGCGAAGCGTTAATTTGTTTCAACTTCAAAAACCCATTCTCATTCGAGAGTGGGTTTTTTTGTATGTCGTAATGACCCCCTCTGTCACTTCGTGACGTCTCCCCCTTAATTAAGGGGGAGTACCCGATAGGGCGAGGGGGTCATGTTAATTTTTCACTTCTTCAACTTCTTCACTCTCTTCAGTTGTTCCAGTTCCAGATTCAGAAGCCTCTTCCTGCTTTGGATCAATCTTCATGGCGGGCCAGCTGAGGGTGTAGATGTTTCCGGGGCTCCAAATAACGTAACCAACTCCCTTAGCGTCGAACGTGGCGTTGATTTGTTCTTCGATGAACCAGGTTCCGAATCCAGGGATTTTTAATGGGAAACCTTGAACCCAAATTCTTATGTCTGCTTTTCCTTGAGCTTTCTCTACAAATTTCTCAACTGAATTGAAAATAAAGCCGTATGGAGCTCCCCATGGATTCATATGACCGTAATAACCCGGGCTGACGTGAGAGGGGTATACCATTGGGTAAATGGCGTCTACGTGTTCTGCCATTTCACCAACGTTTTGCCCCACGATGGTCCAATCGACTCCTCCCCACACAATGGCTCCAAAAACATCGACACCTATATTTATGCCAAACTCATCGGCGACGCGTCGTGATTTTTTAAGGAAGTCATTAATGACATCGGCTCGCTCAAATTTTGTTTCATCATAATGGTAATCCAAATTGTAATAATTGTGGGTTGGGAATCGAATGTAGTCGAATTGAACTTCATCGAAGCCCAATTGAGCCACTTCTTTTAAGGTAAGTAGATTGTAATTCTGTACGCTTGGAAGAGATGGGTCTAGCCATCGAGAGTCGTATAGTCCTCCCCATTTATTTTTAATGCGCCATTCAGGCATTCTTTTCCCCATATAGGGGTCATTGAATACGACTTGTCGTGCCATTACATACAATCCTTTTTCATGAAGTTGATCAATGATCTCTGGTAGGTGATTTAGAGTATCGCTCCCTGGGTTCCAACTCTTAAGAAGTTCATTTTTTGGGCGAAAGGTCAGAAGACCTCCTCCATGTTCAATGTCAATAACTACCGTGTTCCCCCCGCTTTCAAGCATGGCATCAATCACATCATCTCCCCAATTGCTTGTAATGGTATAGGCGGTTAGGTAGATTCCTTTCATCGGGTTCGGAGCGATTGGTTTTTCTGGCAGTTTCGCTTTTTCTTCCTGAATATACTGAACACGCGTTAAAATATACCGAAATAATTCAGCGTGTGGATCTGTTTTTGCAAAAGCGACACCAGTACCTATTATTCCAGCGATTCCAAAAAGCCCAATGGTGTATAAAAATCCTTTTTTCAATTGATAATTGTTACAGAGTTAATTTGTAACCTATTTCTAACTAAAAATCCAGCTTAGTAATCCAATTCATACCATGTCTCCTGAGCTTCATGGTGAAAAAATATCTTTCCTCCCTCTGAAACGACTTGATCGATTGGAAAATTAAATTTTGTCAGAATTTCAGTTTTTTCCAGGCTTTCAATATTTATGGCGGCTACTGTGGTTTGATTTTCCTT
>CBDUQS010000037.1:0-12509 GCA_965369815.1 uncultured bacterium
AAGCATGTGAAATCAAATGCCATTGTTTTGGCGAAAGGTGGTATGACCGTTGGAGTGGGCGCTGGGCAAATGAGTCGAGTGGATGCTGTTGAGCTCTCACTTAAAAAAGCCAATGGGCGTGAAAAAGAATCGGTTCTAGCCTCTGATGCCTTCTTCCCTTTCCCAGATAGCATTGAATCCGCTGCGGCTGCTGGAATCACCGCTATTATTCAACCAGGAGGATCGATTAAAGATGATGATGTGATTGCGAAAGCAGATGAGCTTGGGATTGCGATGGTATTAACGGGATCGCGAGCGTTCCTTCACTAAACCCCCTCCGTCTTCACAAACTGAAGTCGGCTCCCCCTTGGTCAAGGGGGAGATTATTGTAATATCCAAAAAAAATCTCCCCCTCAATTGAGGGGGAGCCGACACGAAGTGACGGTGGGGGTAAAAATGGTATAATGGATTCATGTTAATTCATGCTATTCAAAAATTGATCGATCAAATTCCCCCATTCAAACGAGTGGTGGTTGGCGTATCGGGTGGAGCGGATAGTGTGGCACTGGCGCACCTTTTGATTGAATTGGGATACGATGTAACAATCGGCCATCTCAACCATAGCTTACGAGGGAAAGAAAGTGATGCTGACGAAAGCTTTGTCGCCAACTTGTCTAAAAAATGGAAAGTGCTTTTTTTTAGCCAAAAAATCGATGTGACGAAGGAGGGAAATTTAGAAAATAACGCTCGAATCGCTCGCTATTTATTCCTGGAAAAAGTGAGACAAGATGTGGGAGCTGACTTTATCGCCGTTGCTCATCATCTGGATGATCAGATTGAAACCATTTTGTTACACATGAAGCGAGGAGCTGGCTGGCGTGGGCTTTCGGGTATGAGACTTCAGAACGGCAAACTCATTCGCCCACTATTAACGATAAAAAAACAGGAGTTGCTTAAATATCTAAAAAAAGAAGGGATTGATCACCGAACGGATGAGAGTAATTTTGACGTTACCTTTTCACGCAATAAACTTCGTCATGAAGTAATTCCAAAATTAAAAAAAGACTGGAAAACGCTTGAGGAGGATCTACTTCGCATTTCTCTTTCTGCTCAATTTAAAAGTGATCAATTGGAAAAAGAATCTGCTCAATGGATTCTTGAAAATGTTACCGATAATTCGTTTGAACGTTCAGCTTTTTTAAATCAGACCAATGATCTCCAGGTCGAAATCTTATTTCAAATCTGTGGATATAAAGATATTTACCGGGCTTCTATTGAAAAGGTTCAGCACCTTATCTCTAAGGGGAAAACAGGTAAATATAAACCGCTCAGTCGTCATACCTTTGAGGTCGAGTATCAACGAATCAAATTCTATACTGGCTTTTCTGAATCAGAATCACTCCCAAAAGTTACGCTGACTCTTAAATCGATTCGATGGGGTGACTATCAGTTGAAATACAACGGAAATAAACCTTTGTATGCTCGTTCTTGGCAACCTGGAGATCGCTTTCAGCCTGCTGGGATGAATGGCTCCAAAAAGCTTCAAGACTTTTTTGTTGATAAGAAAATTCCTCGTTCAAAGCGTCATCAAATTCCGATCATCGTTAACTCAGATAATCAGATTGTATGTGTGGGAAACTTGCGTTTGGATAAACGATTTGTTGATCTGAAGGAAAAACTAACCATTAAAAGCCAATAAGTCATTGATTATTCAACGTAATTATTGTATAATAATTAGATGAAAAAGAATCATATACTCATTGCGGTCACTTTATTTTTCTCTGTTTTACTCGCTGCTTCAGTGCGAGCGGATTATTCGCAAAAAATAACCATTGATGATGTTACCAGTAAGCGAGTTATTACAATCACTGAGCCTGAATCAGGTGATTCTTATTTGTTACACCTTCAAAATGGCTGTGGCGATCTTAAGAAAGGACAATCTGTTTCTTTGGTCGTTCGTGGAACTCTGAACGGCAGTGGGGATATCATCAAGACCGATTCGCTTCACCAATGTAACATTGATGATGCCCAGCATTTCAATCAAAAGCTTTATGTTAAATACGTTTACAGCAGTAATACAGAAGCTCGTGTAACCGATGAATCTGGGAGCGAATACGCCATTCAATATGGACGAGACTGTGCAAGACTTTCTGCTCATCGCCGCCAGTTTATTTATGCTCTACAGGGCAGTGAAACGCTTCGAAAAAGTGACCGACTCATTCTTCCTAACAAAGAAGGTATGTGCTCAATTAACTATTTGAAAGAGAAAGAAGATTCCAAGCCACGACTTGAACCCAGTGCCTCTATCAACAAAGCTCCAACCGCTGTTAGATGGCTAAAAGCATTCCCTCGGAATGGGGCTGTCTTTTTAAGCTGGAGACCCGCTCGTGATGATAAGAGAATTGATCATTACGTCATTGGCTACAATGCCCATCAATTTCGAGCGGACGATCTTTCTGTTTCCGATATGCCATATACTGCTATTAGCAAATCAACTCATTATACTGTGAGGGGCTTGGACAACAACCGAGCGTATTATTTTTATGTAACAGCCGTTGATAATGAAGGGCAAATAAGTTCTGACTGGAGCCCGATGGCAACAGCCGTTCCTAAAAGCTCTATCTTCTCTAAGGAAGCCCCTGAAACGGGCACTTATGATTTCAATCTTCGAATCGATCAAGAATCATCTAAGTCTTTTTTAATTCGATGGGATTCACATCCTTCTGCCACTCGTTACTCAGTTTATTTAGAAGTGGATGGTGAACGTGAACTTTCTCTCACTAATTATTCAAAACCCTTTATTCGTATCCTTAAAAACGATCAACGAAAAGGTAAAACAATGGAGCTCACTGTTCGTGCTTATAGCATTAGAGGATATTTAGAAAAGGGTGAATTTGAATTTGGGTTTTAGTCGATGAAATTCACATCTTCTTCGCTCACCCAATACCAATTCCCGTTTTCAACGAGCAAATAGGTATGCTCGCCATCGCTACAGGCCATTCCTCTGAAGGACTCTTCAGGATTATTCACATCGACTTTTTTGTCTCCAAAGGCGAGCTCTGGTTCTCTGGCAATCAATAAAAGATTCTTGAGAAGTTTCTCTTTTTCTTCTTTAGTGTAATCAGCTGGATTACATCCTCCCTCTTGATATTTAAGTCGAAATTTTTCAAGAAGCTCATCCTCCTCTCGTTCTTCAATCACTCGTTCTACCTTTTGGACGGTGGGATCAACCAATTTTTCGTTTATATAATCGACGTAAATCCCATAACTGCGATTGGCCACCAAAAGAATCACCACATAAAAAACAAGAGAAATAACAAAAAATAGAACTCCATAAATCTTTTTTTCAATATTCAATCGAGCGCTTTTTCGAACATTGATCTGATAGATTAAAAGCATTAAAAATGGGAGCAGAATGGCAAATAGCTTAAGCTCCTTGGAAAAAGACACAAAAATGTCTGGTAGTGCAGTCAGCCAAAACAAAGCGCCAATCAACCCACCTAAGAACAGAAAGACAATCAATCGAACTGCCACACTGTGATGAACCTTCGTTCGAATCACCACATCAATCATGAATTCCCAATGCTTCCGCTCCATTCCGTTTAAAATAAGTGCGAAAATCAGCTCAATTAGAGAAAAAATAACTGAGAAGGCGATGAAGAAAATCAGCGGAGGGATAAGTTCATTTTGAAGTATAAATTCCATTTTTTGTATTTAAGTTAACGCTTTCAGCTTACAAGATTTTCCACGTTTTTTAAATCAAAAAGCTCATCAGCTTGCCATCTTGTAGTTTAGTAAATACAATTCAAATGTCTTAATAAAATATTATGTTTAAATTTCTCGTTAAGTTAGCACTCCTTGTTATTGGAATTTATATTCTAATTCAAATCCCTTTTGTCCGTGAGAAATATGAAGATATTAAAGCTTCTTTTAACGAAAAAATAGAAAATGTGGGTGAAGAAGTTACCCGAGTTAAGGGGAAAATTGATACAGCGAAAGAAAAAGTGGATCAAACCAAAGAAACTATCACCAATATTACCGATAAAGTGAAAGATACGGCTGAAGCAGTTGAAGATGCGATGACTTCAATCAACAAAGCTCATGACACTGTGGATAAAATACTGACTGGAGAGGAGGGTGAAACGGTTCCTGAAGCCTCCCAGCCTGAAGAAGATCCTGAGCCTGTTGAGGCGGCTGAATAGTTATTTTTCTGATAACAATATGAGACTGAGCGCTGAGATAGCCGCGGTTTCTGTGCGTAAAATACGAGGGCCGAATGTGAATAAATTGGCCTTACTTTTTAGGGCTAAATCGATTTCTTTTTGACTGTATCCTCCTTCGGGACCAATGAATAAATGAATTTCTTTTTGTTTCTGAATTTTAGGTAAATATTCATTTAAAAACTTCTTCTCTTCATATTCGTAGGCCACATAAGCGTTATTAACTTTTTGAATCACCTGATCGAAGTTAACTGGATGGCGAATAATGGGAACTTTGGTTCGTCGACTTTGTTCTGTGGCTTCGATGCTGATCAGTTCCATTCGTTCAAACTTACTGATGCGATTCTTTTCCGTTCGTTCTGTGATTAGCGGGTAAATATGACTCACTCCAATTTCGGTTGCCTTCTGAATTACCATTTCGAATAAAGCGGTCTTTTTAGGGATCGCCTGATATAAATGAACTTCAATTTCGGATTCTGTATTCCGTTTAATTTCCTCGATCACATTTCCGATAATTTTCCGCCGGTTCATCTCTAGAATTTCGACCAAAACCTCCTTCCCTTTTTCATCAAAAATACTGAATCGACTGCCTGTTTTCATTCGCAAAACCTTCCATGCTTGGAAAACAATACGAGCATCATGGATTTCAATGACGTTCTCTTGGATGTCTGGCGATGGAATATAAAAGCGTTGCATATATTTTAACCACTAATCATTAACATAAATCTCTCGTGGCTTGGCGCCGTTAGATGGGCCGATTGCTCCATTTTCTTCGAGGATATCGAGAATACGGGCGGCACGAGCATAGCCGACGCTCAGCCGACGTTGTAGCAGGGAAGCAGAAGCTTTTCCTGTTTCCTGGATAACCCTGAGAGCATCACTATAAAGAGTGTCTTGATTCGATTGATTGCTTCCAGTTCCAACCATACCTGTATCGATTCCATTCCCCTTACTAGGCGCCGTAATAGTTTCATCGTAACTTGGCTCTGTGGTGAGCTTGAGTCGATTGGTCACCGCTTCGATTTCTTTACTGGATACATAGACTCCTTGCACACGAATTGGACGACTCATATTTCCTGGTAAATAAAGCATATCCCCCATTCCCAGCAGGTCTTCAGCGCCAATTCCATCAACAATCGTTCGAGAATCGACTCCTGTTGCTACTGTAAAGGCGATACGAGCGGGTATGTTGGCTTTAATCACACCAGTGATCACATTCACACTCGGACGCTGTGTGGCGATGATTAAATGCATTCCCACCGCACGAGCCATTTGAGCAATTCGACAGATGAGTGCTTCGGTTTCTTTTTTGGTGGCCTGCATCATTAAATCAGCCAATTCATCGATCACAATTACAATTTTATGCATTCGTTTTGGTTCGTCTTGGTTATATTCTTCGATATTTCGATAACCCTTTTCAGCGAACAACTGATAACGACGATTCATTTCTCCTACCGCCCATTTAAGTGAGCCATGTGCTTTGTCGGCCTGAGTGATAACAGGAGTGAGTAAGTGAGGGATTCCGTTGTAAGCGGTGAGCTCCACGCGCTTTGGATCAATCATAATAAACTTCAAATCTTGTGGGGAATTTTGATAAAGCAGTGAAAGTAAAAATGCATTCATTCCGACTGATTTACCTGAACCAGTTGCTCCCGCGATTAGAATGTGAGGCATAGAAGCGAGGTCATCCACTACAGGCTGACCACTTACATCACGACCGATGGTTATGGTTAGTTTAGAGCTGACTGAATTGAATTCTTCTCCTTCCAAAAGCTCTCGAAGACGCACCACCATTCGCTTTTCATTCGGTACCTCAATTCCGACCAATGCCTTTCCAGGAATCGGCGCTTCGATACGAATGGATTTTGCTGCCAATGCTAAAGCGATGTCGTTTTTAAGTGCAGTGATTTTTGTGAGCTTAACTCCTTCATGGGGCTTGAGTGTGTATTGCATTACGGATGGACCAATATTTACATCTCTCATGGTTACGTCGATACCGAACTGACTGAGTTTTTGACGGATTTTTTCTGCGTTGATTTTAAGTACCTTATCGCTCGCGAATACTTGAGAATTCGCTTTATTAAGGAGGTCGAGTGAAGGCAATTCCCAATCGCTGTAATCCACCTCTTCAACCTTTGGTTTGGTGATGGGTATCGGCTTTTTCTGAATATTTACCTTAATTTCGGCTGGCTTGGATGGTGCTACCTCCGGCTCTTTCTTAATTTCATCCTCGCTCTCCTGATTCAAATTAGGTTTTACAATGTTCAATTCCCCTTCTTTTGGTAAACGAGCTTTGGTTCGAGCTGAATTTCGAGTTGAGATCTGGACTCCACGACTTGGAATAAAGAGGCTGAGAATTTTTTTGAGTGAAATTTCAAATGTAATTAAAATTGAAATAACCAACATAGACCCCAGAACGACTTTTGCCCCCATATCGGATATAAAAATTCGTAACAAAACAGATGAAAGGAATCCTGCGTACCCTCCGTGTATCTCTACATTGTCGAGCATCGTTTCCATTCCCGTTCTCATGTGAACCAAGCCAAGCCCTGAAAAAATTAAAAGTGTGATTCCTAAATAACGAGTGGTGTCGAAACGGACTCGATGAGACAGAAATAAAGTGGCTCCCAACGCTAAAAATAAAACGGGTAGCGCATAAATTCCAATTCCAAAAATCAGTCGTAGATAGGTATTTAAGAAATCCCCGACCATCCCTGCTTTTTCGCCAATAATTAAATAAAAAATCACAGCGAGGGCGATGTAGATAACGGCACCCACCTCTCGGGCGATTCCGGATTCAAGTTCGATTTTAAAATCCTTTTTTTTCAGACGAGTTTTTTTTCGTGCAGAAGTTACTTTTCGTTTTGGCATTTTAATCAACGTTATTACTTCCTGATTGTACTGGATTCTCTCTCGAGTGACAAGATATAGCCAAGTCCCCCTACATCTTTCGATGTGGGGGACGGTGGTGGCTGTTTTTTTCCTTTCATTCATCAGAGGGAGCGAAGTCAGCGTGAACCCGAAGGATAGTACCACGAGCGACGTTGAGAGGTTCAACTACCGGAGCTGGCTTGTAGCCATCGGGAATCCCGAACTCCAAGGCGTAGTTTCCTGGACTGAACGGGAGGCAATATCCCTGCCCCATTCCATCATCACGCGTCTTGCCACTGAGGACGAATGCATCATCCTGGCGATCATAGATCCAGAACTGGACGCCAGCGGGGTCACTGGAGGGGCAGATCTTCCCAATGAGGAAGTTTTCCGTGCCGTCCACGTGGTAGGTTTCCTCGTTGATGGTTATGGGCGATTCATCGCTTCCGCCACAGCCAATGAGGCCGAGCATGACGATGAGACTAACGATGATACGCATGGTGTATCCCTTCTCTCTTTCGAGATTGTTGAATTGTTGGATTGTTGAAAACAGCCGATCTTTGTAAAAGACATCAAGCCGAAGCCTGATCCTTTAGTAACAAAAGGTTGTTATCTTAGTATAAAAATGATGTTTTGTCAACCACTTTGAATACACCGCACCTCAGCTTGTCATCCTGAATTTATTTCAGGATCCATCTAATTCTCTAAAAAACCAACATGCTTAATTGGATGATTAGGTGGAAAAGGCATGGTTGTATAGATACCACCATTTCTTAGCCTCCCTGGATCCTGAAATAAATTCAGGATGACAAGGAGTATTTAGATTAATAAGGTAGAGCTATTTCCCTTTCACCTTCTTCTTCAGCACACTCTTATATTCCAATGAATATATATGAAGAAAGGCTAAGGTGAGCGTTAGTACGAATGGGCCGAACAAGAGTCCTTTCATTCCAAAAGCGAATGCTCCACCCAACAATACTAGTAGTACTGCTAAAGGATGTAGAGCGGTTGATGAGCCAATAAGATAAGGCTTGATGATGTTGTCTGCCATTCCGACGACCAATACTCCCCAGCCGAGCAAAAGTAAGGCGGTGAGCCACTGTCCGCCAAAAGCGAATGCAATGACGACTGGTACCCATACAATCGAGGTTCCGATGTAAGGAAGCGGTGAAAGCAGGGCGGCAACAGCTCCCCAGAACGCCGCATTATTAACCCCTGCTGTATAAAGTGCGATTCCTACCAAGAACCCCTGAATAAGGGCTGCTCCAAAAATCCCATAAATAATCCCATGACTCAGGTGATAGAGTTTTTTAAATAATTCTTTTTGATAGTTTTCTGAAAGCGGCATAATCGATTTGAGATATTCGATCAATCGATCGCCATCTCGAAGAAAATAAAACATGGCCAATAAAAATACGATTACATGAACAATGAATAGTGATAGGTTTTTAAGAATATTGGTGGTTTGACCGAGAACAACAGCGCCGATCTTTCCCACGAAATCTTTGGCGGTTAGAATAATGTCGGATGGAGTGATAGGAGCGTATTCACTGATTCGCTCTGTCCATTCTTTAATAAAACCTTTTTGTAAAAGTGATGGGATTAACTGGATGTCTTTTTCTGTCATCACATTGATTCGCTGGCTCACCACTGTGTAGGCGTCGGTCGCTTCATCGGCTACTAAAAAGAACAATAAAGTGAGTGGAGCAATGATCATCGTTGCGACTAGAATCATCGAGATGAGCGTGGAAATACTTGAGGGGAATCGAAGTTTTTTATGAAGCAATTTATGAACGGGATAAACACCTGTTACGATCACTGCTGCTATTAATAGTGTCCCTATAAAGGAGGAAACGAACATCATTAAGACAACTAGCAATAAAACTAAGATTCCTAAAAGAAAGTATTTTTGAATATCGACGATATTATTGTTTTTTATAGCCATAGTGATTGATTATTTTTGACGTACTAATAATAGCACTTTGCGCGCTTCCTGCCAGAACAAGAACACCAGCATACCAGCGATTGGGTACATCCACTGGGACAATGTGAGGCGATCGAACCCAAACCATATTGCCACTTGAGGTGGATAAATAAGGATCATCACTGCAAGGATTGAAATGAGGAATGAGCCCCACAACATTTTATTCGTGAAGAGATAACTGGTGAAAATCGTTTGTTCCGTTCGACGTGAAAGAATGTTGATGTATTGGCATAAAATAATTCCACAGTACGCCGCCGCACGACCTGATTCGACAGACGCCCCACCAACATGATAAACCATTACGAAGCTAAAGAATCCTGCCGCCCCCATCCAAAAGCCGTAAAATATGAGGTTCATCAGGCTTTTTTTGTTGATGATGTGTTCCTTTAAATCACGAGGAGGTTCTTTTAAAATATGGGCTTCTGGTGGATCGAAAGTGAGTGCTGTTAGTGGGAGCATTTCACCGATTAGATCGACGGCCAGAATTTGGACAGCGGTGATGGGTACTGGCAGACCAAAGGCGACACCAACAAAGCCCAGAAGAACACAGGAGAGCTCTCCGTTGTTGGATGTGATGGACGCCATGATTGTTTTTTTGAGATTCTTGAAAATAGTTCTCCCTTCTTTAATCGCCGCCGTGAGCGTTCGGAAGTTGTCGTCGAGCAGTACAATTTCAGCGGCTTCCTTGGCAACCTCGGAGCCCATCTTTCCCATCGCCACACCGATGTCAGATTTTTTAAGACTGAGCGTGTCATTCACTCCATCGCCCGTTACCGCGACGACCTGCCCCTCTTCTTTAAGGAGTGTGACAATGCGAAATTTGTCTTCGGGTGACACTCGTGAAAACACCACCGATCGGGCCTCAAGGATTTTTTTCAGTTTTGAATCTGTCATGCGTTTGATCTGATCTCCCGTGTATACATCCATTCCATCGCCATTTTTATGCATACCAATTTGCTCTGCAATCGCCTTGGCGGTGACGGCGTTATCGCCTGTGATCATCATGATGCGAATGTGTGCCTCGTAAGTGGTTTTAATTGCTTCTTTTACTCCGATTCGCGGAGGATCCATCATGGTAACAAAGCCCGCAAAAACAAACTTTTTCTCTGTAGATTTGATTGAAAAAGACTTGGTCGATTTTGGGAAATCTCGGTAAGCCAGTGCAATAACACGAAGTGCCTTGCCTGCAAATTCATCTCCTTTTTTTAGAATTGCCTTCCTCTCCTCATTCGTCATCTCGGTTACTTCGCCAAAATGGATAATGTGTGTACAGCATGAGAGAACGCTTTCTAGCCCCCCCTTCATATATCCTATGGTTTTCCCATTGTGATTTCGAATAGTCGTCATCCTTTTTCGATTACTGTCGAACGGTAGCTCCTGAATTAATGGGAAACGCTTTTCTAAATCATTTGGTTTTAGACCGGCCTTTATCGCCAACGGTGTAAATGCTGCCTCGGTCGGATCTCCAATGGCATACCATCCACGGTGATCGCGATCAGGAGGATTCACCCTTCCATTGGATGCCAAAAAACCGTTCTGGAAAAATTGTTTTATCTTACTAATAGTACTGGCTGTAACCTTTTTTCCATCTTCGGTAATGGAGCCCTTTGGCTCATAACCATCCCCCGATACATCTAACACTCTGCCCGTGATGTAGCAGTGCTGAATGGTCATTTCGTTTTTGGTGAGCGTCCCGGTTTTATCACTGCAAATCACCATCGTGGAGCCAAGCGTTTCAACTGCCGATAATTTTCGAACGACCGCCTTTCGTTTCGCCATACGACCGACCCCCAAACTGAGCGCGACCGATACCTGAGCGGGCAGCCCTTGCGGGACCGACGCAGCGGCGACTCCGATTGCGAAGAGGAGGCTGAGCTGAATGGTCATTTTTATACTGTCTGCGTTTCCCGTGTTTAAAAGAAAATTGAGTAAGAATAAGGTAACTGCAATGACCCCAGCGATTTTGGTCAGCATCTTGGCGAGCACATTCATTTCCTTTTGAAGCGGAGATAAGTCGTGCTCGATCGTTGAACTGGCTTTGGCAATACGACCAATTTCTGTGTACATCCCTGTTCCGTAAACCACTCCGTATGCATTCCCTTTGGCGACTGTAATACCTAAGAAGACGAGGTTGTCTTGATTGCTGACGGTGGTTTCTTTTTTAATAACCAGATCAGCAAATTTCTCTTGAGGAACGGATTCTCCCGTGAGAATAAAATCGTTGGTTGAAAAATTAGTGGTTTCGATCAAGCGGATGTCCGCTGGCACCGCACTTCCCTCTTCTAAAAAAATGAGATCCCCTGGCACCAATTGGTCTTGGCTTATCTCACGTCGCTGTCCATCGCGGATGACGGTGGCTTTGGATTGAATGATTTTTTTGAGGGATTCTAAAATTTTCTCTGCTTTGAATTCCTGATAAAACCCAATGATCGCGTTCACCAATACAATCACTAAAAGAATCGTTCCTCCTCGGAAGTCACCCAGATAGTAAGCTAAAAAAGCCGCCACAATTAAAACGATGATCATTAGATCTTTGAATTGATCTAGGAATTTGAAAAACGGATGACGTTTTTTACCTTCTTCTAATTTATTGGGGCCGTATTTCTGCAATCGACGTTCCGCTTCACGCTCCGAAAGCCCCACCTTCGCATCGGTTTTGAGGGTTTTTACCGCTTCATCAACGGGGATTTGATAGAAGAATTCTTGATGGCCTTTTTTGTTTTTCATAGTTTTTGTTTACGAGTGAATATTAGCATATTGATTCAATAGGAAAAACCCTGAGCCGACCGAAATCGACTCAGGGTTCTAAAAGGCGGGGTTATTTTGATATGATTTTTCTTTGACGTCGATGAACTAATATGAGAATTCCACTAAGCAACCAAAGAAAAACTATTTGATTGGATGAATCGGCTGAGCAGCTACACCCACCCTCATCATAACAATCCGAATTGTTCACTACAGATAGGGTAACCGTATTTTCATAATCACCCACCTGGATTGCCACCTCTTGCGCACCGTCACAATCACAGCCAAACTCAAGGTTAAGTGAAAGGGAACAATTGACCCCATCACAATCAACCTCTGGCTCAAGCAAGGAAATGTTTTCGCTTTTTGGGCTAACTTTAATGTTCAATGGCTCGCCACTGCCTGTCGGCACAACGAATCCAAGAAGCAATTTTGCCGTTCCCGTTTCAGCTACATTTCCATTCACAGTCATGCTTGTGGCTCGAATTTTCTTCTGAGCGCCAGAGCCTTTTATGAGCCGATAATGTTCAAGTACTTCCACGAATTCTGACTCATAATCATCACGGAACAAGTTCCGGATGAAAACTTCAGAATCTGTTTTTAGATCCGACGAAGCGGTGATAAACCTTGCATTCACCACTGCCTGATCCAGATAGTTATTGTCAGCATACCGCTGAACTCCTCGGAGTATTTGGCCCTTTACCTCGGGG
>CBDUQS010000038.1:0-12174 GCA_965369815.1 uncultured bacterium
GTTGGTGAACCTATTTATATGAATTCGGATGGGAAGGTTGGGATTGGGACGGATAGTCCTAGTCTGGATTTTGAGGTGGTTGGTAACTCTAAAATGGATCAATTGTTCGTTGATCAGGTTGTTACAGATGGCCTTGCCTCTACCAATAGTGATTTAGATTTAGTTGCTGATTATGGCATTAATTTATTGATGGATTCAGGAGGCAGTGATTCAGATACGGGATTCCTTTCTATTAGAAAGCACAATACAAATGCATCTGATTCTTATTTTTATATTGATGATGGGGGGAAGGTTGGGATTGGGACGGATTCTCCTGAAAAAGAATTAGAAGTGACTTCTAAGGCACCTGGTGGTGGAATAATGGCTTATGGAAATGCTGGTTCGAGTAGCGCAGGTCATTATTCGCCAGGTTTTACTCTTAAGGGAATCAATATTGATAATACAGCTTCAGGTGGTGTATTGGGTCTCTCATTAAGTGATGGTCATTTTTCTTCATCAGCTAGTCGTGGTGATCTTATATTGAGAGTTGATGGTGATGATATTCACTTTAATACAAATACCACTGCTGCAAAGATGACAATCAAGGCTGATGGGAAGGTTGGAATTGGAACGACTAGTCCTGATAAAAAATTTGAAATTTCTGATAATAGCTCTCAAATTCGTTTAACTGAAACAAGTACAGATAAACATTGGGATATGTGGGCTGGTTATGATTTACATTTTAAAAATAGCAATGGTGATACTAGGGTGTATTTTAAGGAAAATGGGAGGGTTGGAATTGGGACGGAGAGTCCTGCTCAAACATTACATGTTGAAGGTGGTACTTATGTAAATGGGAAGGTTGGTATTAATACAAGCTCTCCAAGTGCTCGTTTAAATATTGAGGCTCAGCGGGTTCAGATTAGCCCAGTAGGTGGATTCGCGACTATTTGGGAACCACCTCTTTTTCAGGCTAGGGGTAGGAAATTTTGTACTGATATTGGAGTGGCTGTGGGGCTTTGCGATCGTACTCCTGACGTAATAATTACCAATAGTGGCTTTGTTGGGATTGGAACGGATGACCCTTCTCAGGCATTGGATGTTCATGGGAATACGCACATTACTGGTGATTTGACAGTTACTGGCAATATTAATAACTTTAGTATTACTGGTGAGTATTCAACAGGTTGTGATAATGATGCCTGTCCGGATATTCAACAGATGGTAGATACTACTAATAGTATGTGTTATTTAACGCGGGTTCATTTTAGAGACATTCATTCAAATAACAATGTGGGAGATTGTATTGTTTATGTTTCTGGCTCCCATTGGTATCTTAAGGGGTATAATAACGAAAGTACCGATTCAGGTGATATTTATTGTAAAGCGCGATGCTTTGAGTGGTAGTTATTTCTATTTTATGTTTTGATGAAATTCCTTATGAAAAAAACTTTGATTGCCATCGGGTTAACATTCTCTATTTTAGTGATTATTTTTGCTTTAAATTTTTTTTTAAAAACTAATTTAGATAATCCGGATTCATCATTGCCTTCTCATAAAAATAGTATGGTTCCTGAGCCTATTGCCGATGAGATTCTCCCTGAAGATTTGGGTGAGCCTGATGAATACATAGAGGATTCTAATGATGCACCTTTGGATGAAGCTCCCTTAGTAGCTCCTGATCCTATCAATTATTTTTTCATTGCTGAAATTACTAGTATTAATGGGCTTTCGTTAGAAGTTAATGTTTTGGATGAAGAGGAAAGTAAGGTATTAAAAAAGCTTCAAGTCCAGCTACCGGAAGTTTTCTCCTCCCTCCCCCCAGATTTGAAAATAGGGACTTTCATTGGGGTTGAAACAACTTCGGATTTTATGAAAGACAATACCGTGAAAGCTGATTTGATTGGGCTTATTCCTTTGGTGGAAGTTCCTGAGTCGAAGCCTACCATTGCACCTGAATCACTTCCTATTGTTGATTCTAACCCAGATTAGAGTTAGTGATTTTTTATTTCAATCTCAATAAAAAATCTGTATATTTTTTATGAATTATTTTTTAATATAAAGACAAATGAAAACTACTTGTAAACATCCCAAGTTAAAAATATCTTTACTCATCTGGCTCGTGCTTGCGACCCTCTACGTTGTACGTAGCGAATACAACCGTTTAAATAATTTTGTGGCTCAGCGGGCTTATCAGAGTGGCTTAACCGATGCAGTGACCGAGGTGCTTAAGCAGTCTCAGGAATGTGAGCCTTTCCCTGTTAATATTGGGGATCAAGGGGTTCAGCTAATTAATATTGCCTGTGTTCAGCAACTGGATGCGCCTGCGGTTCCTGCGGAATAATGTTTAATTTTTAATTCAGAATAACCAATTTCCAAGTAATTTCGAATTCAAAATTATTTAATTAAGAATTCTTTGGAAATTGGTTATTCGTCATTGAACATTGCAAAAGTTTTTTGTAAACGAAAAAACTTTTGACATGGTGTCTATCAACTGATAGAATCTCCCGTGCTTATTTTATAATTTTTAATTAAAAAAATATTATGGCTGAAGGAACATTTGATCGTAGTAAGCCTCATGTAAACGTAGGTACTATTGGCCACGTTGATCATGGTAAAACTACACTAACTGCTGCTATTACCACAGTTGCTGCTCATAAAATGGGTGGTGCTAACAAGGCTGTCGCTTTTGACCAAATCGATAACGCGCCTGAAGAAAAAGAACGTGGTATTACTATCGCTACTTCTCATCAGGAGTATGAAACTGAAAAGCGTCACTACGCTCATGTGGATTGTCCTGGTCATGCGGATTACGTTAAGAACATGATTACGGGTGCTGCTCAGATGGACGGTGCTATTTTGGTTGTGAATGCAGCTGATGGTCCAATGCCTCAAACTCGTGAACACATCCTTTTGGCTCGTCAGGTAAATGTGCCTTACGTTGTTGTTTTCCTTAATAAGGTAGACACGGTTGATGATCCTGAATTGATTGACCTTGTTGAAATGGAAGTTCGTGAGTTACTTACTAAATACGAATTCCCAGGTGATGACACCCCTATCATCCGTGGATCTGCTCTTAAAGCTCTTGAAAATCCAACAGGTCCAGATGCTGAACCTATTCTTGAGCTTTTGAAAACTTTGGATGAATACATTCCACAGCCAGAACGTGCTCTTGATAAACCATTCCTAATGCCTGTTGAGGATGTATTCTCTATTAAGGGTCGTGGTACGGTTGCTACTGGCCGTGTTGATCAGGGTATTGTTAAAGTGAATGAAGAAGTTGAGATTGTTGGTATCAAAGAAACTCGAAAAGTTATTGTTACTGGTGTGGAAATGTTCCGCAAATTACTTGATCAAGGTCAAGCTGGTGATAATGTAGGTCTTCTCCTTCGTGGTATTGAGCGTGAAGAAATTGAACGTGGCCAGGTAATTGCTAAGCCAGGTTCTATCAAACCTCATACTGAATTTGAATGTGAGGTTTATGTATTGAGCAAGGAAGAAGGTGGACGTCACACTCCTTTCTTCAAAGGTTATAAACCTCAGTTCTACATCCGTACTACTGATGTAACTGGTTCATGTACTCTTCCAGAAGGAACCGAAATGGTTATGCCTGGAGACAGTGTGAAACTTAAAGTTGAACTTGGTTCTGCTATTGCTATGGACGAAGGGACTCGCTTCGCGATTCGTGAAGGTGGTCGTACTGTTGGTGCTGGTGTAGTAACTAAGATCTTCAAATAGATTTTTGATCCCGACAACTTAATTGTTGTCGGGACTATAAAGTTTATTTAAGACCAATATCTTCATCCTTCGCCAAGGCTTCGGATGAGGACAAGTCTCTTACAATTCGTTTCATTAACCCTTATTACAATGGCTGAAAAGAAAGCTGCAAAACCTAAGCAGAAAATCCGAATTACTTTAAAAGCTTTTGATCACACTGTGATTGATAAAGCAGTAAAAATGATTATCGAGACAGCCGAACGTAGTGGGGCTATTATCGCTGGGCCAATTCCTTTGCCTACTAAGATCAAAAAGTTCACGATTAATAAATCTACCTTTGTGGCAAAAGATGCTCGTGAGCAGTTTGAAATGCGTATTCACAAACGATTGATTGAGCTTCGTGAGACTACAGCTACTACTATTGATTCTCTTTCTAATTTGGCTTTACCAGCTGGAGTCGACATTGAGATAAAGATGTTGTAATAACGTTGTAACGTCATAACGTTGTAACTTTTTTTGTATTTAGGTGAATGTTTTGTATATTAATTGAATTTTGTAATGAAAAAATATCGAAGACCGAAGCGAATTGTTTTTAAAGGCGCGACGTATTTCGTGACATGTAAAACTTTTAACAATATTCCTTATTTCAGGGAATCTATTTTTTGTGATTTGTTTGTTGAAAATTTAAGGTTTTGTAAACAATTGAAAGGATTTTGGTTATTGAGTTGGGTTTTGCTTGATAATCATTTTCATTTAATGGTTCATCCGAATGATGAATTTGATATTTCGGAGGTGATGCATTGTTTAAAACGGAATTTTTCACACAATGCCAATATTATTAATGGAAATATCATTCCATCGGTAGGTCGGGATAATTATCCCGACCTACGGTTGTATGGAATGGTTGATAAATTCCGACAATCCTTTGTACAAAAATATTCAAATAAAAACCCATACCCAAAATTTAAATGGCAAGGGCGATTTCATGATCATTATATTCGAAATGATAATGATTTTGATTATCATATGGAGTATATGACTTATAATCCTGAAAAACATCACATGCCGATTGATTGGCCATATATATTCACCAATTCACAATATGAAGATTTAACAGATGAATAGCTTTTATTTTTTTGTTATTATAAGTTCATGAAACAAAAGCTTACCAAACAACAGGCGCAAGAAGTGGTGTGGAGGTTTATTTATGACTTTCGTGATGCAGTGACGAAGGAGATGGGGGATCAGCTTGATTTTGTAATTATATACGGTTCGGCGGTTCGAAAGGAGTTTGTACCTGGGAAGAGTGATGTGGATATAACGCTTCAAATTTTTAAGGAGGAGGATCGGAAGTCAGTTGAAAAAAGGGCAACGGAGATTTTTTGGAAAATATCCAAGCGCTATCCGCTTCTTGAATTTGAAAAATCCCTCTCTGTTTCAAAAACAAAAAAACGTAATGCGATTACGAATGTTTTAGAGAAATTGGAGCAGTCTTCTTTCTTGTATGTTCCCGTGTTTGTTTTTGTGAAAGGGGAGATTGATTGGAAGAACGGAGAGCTTCATTCGGATAATCCTTTGATTAAAATTGGGCAAAGTTTACTTATCCCACAGCGATCCGTATTCCTTCGCTTTAAAGAAGAAGGTGTTGTGCTTTATGGTCGCGATGTTCGAAAGGAGATTGAAATTAAGCTCACTATTATGGATCGTCTTCGATTAGGGTCAGCTCCTCAATTCCTTAGCTTAATTGGCTTTGTTATTTCTTCTGTGGCGCCTAAAAAAGGCATTGGATACGCGGTGAAGGCTTTGCTTTACCAAGTGGATGCATTACTTACCGCAGTGGCGAGTTATCAGAAAATGGAGCATTCAGAGAAGATCGAGAAGAACCAAAAAGTACTTCTAGAAGAATTCACTCACCGCTTGAGTCAGTTGCTTCGTTTGAAACTTGACCATACGAAGGGGAATCTACGTCCTTCCGATTTTGAGCTCTTTGAAGAGGCGATTGTTTTGAAGTGGGGTGAGAAGAAGCTGAATTACTTTCAGACGATCTGGTTTTGCTTAAAAGCCAATTGGTTTATTGTTCGTTCCAATGGGCGGGCGATTGCTTATCTTATATTAAAAAAACTTCATTTCAAATAGCTTTCAGATTGCTTTCAGCTCATCCGATATTCATCGGATTCGCGCTTTCAAATTGCTGGGGTTTTATCAAAAAGCAATCTGCAAGCAATTTGTTAGCCATTTGAAAGCTATTTGTTTCCCATCTCCATATCCCACAGAATCTTCTGATTCCGATAGACCACTACGCAAAGGGCAATGAAAGCCACCACGAGTAAGTGGGGGAGGAATTGGGATAGAAAGACTTTTCCAAAAATAATCATCATGGTGTTTACGGCGATGAATCCAATCCTTCCTTCCGTGGGGCCGAATCCGAAATAGCTTATTTCGAAGTTGTTGGTGGCGGCGAAGTGAATGAATGAGTTCACCATGAATCCTCCGTAAATCATCATTAAGAAGAATAGAATTCCAAATTTATCGGGAATGAAGAACGAGTAACTGATGAGCAGACAGCTCATAAAAATATAGTCCAAAAAATGATCGGCGTAGTAGCCCCATTTAATAAGCCCTGTGTTTCGGTGACGTCCTACCGCTCCGTCGAATAGGTCGGTGATGTATTGCAATACAATCATTCCTGAGATTCCCCATAGCCAATGGATGTTGAATTGAGCTAGGTATCCAAAAACCAACACTCCAATCGACCAAATTCCTGTCATGTAGGTTAGCGTCCAGGTCTCAATTCTTTTGGGGATTCGAGGGGTTCCCCATTTCACTATTTTTTGTTCCAAGCTGTGAAGAATGGAATGACCTACTTTTTTGTCGCCGGCAAAATTATTCATGGATTAAGGATTCAGGATTAAGGATTAAGCTTTTAAAAAATTTAAAATTTGCTGAATACTTTTTTCATCGTATCCGTGGATCTCTATATCAGCTTTCGATAGATCTTGTGATTGATTGAAGCCATTTCGGAATCCCATGCAGAACATATTGGCGCCTTTGGCGGAGAGGACTCCATTTTTTGAGTCTTCGATGACGCCGCAATCGGTTGGCGCTACTCCTAAGATTTTGGCGGTGTGAATATAAATGTCTGGAGCTGGCTTGCCTTCTCCTTCAATTTCTTCGGCACTTACAATAACGGAGAATGCTTGATCTAAATCAAATCGCTTTATTGCGATATCAATCCATTCTCGAATTGATGATGAGGCTAGCCCTAGTGGCACCCCCATTGCTTTTAGTTCTTTAATAAGATCAGAAAACCCTGGTATTAAATTACATTTTTCTTGGTAAATTCGATCGGCGATTCTTTTTACCTCTTCCAAAAAAGATTCTTGGGGCATCTCCAAATTATATTCTTTCTTTAATTTTTTATACGTGTCGTGAATATTGAGGCCAATAATATTTTGTAAATCATCATGAGTCCATCCAGGAATCGCTTGTTCCAAAAATTTCTCTTCATCGTAATTCCAATGATATTCACTGTCGATGATGACGCCGTCCATGTCGAAAATTAAAGCTTTCATTTTTGTTTATTTAACTGATTTTCTTTGTCCACTATATCACTATACAAGGACACAGGAAACAGACAACTTAATGAGTGGCTTCCCTGTGCTGATTCAATAGGGAAACAGGGTGTAGGGAACCGTCGAACTTCAGCTGTGTTCAGTGTTCTGTTTTTTGCTTTCTAAATAAAATCGACATTTTGTCTAAAAAAACCTTGACTTTAACTTGTAGGTCGGTAAAATATCGGAGCGTTCAGAAAAAAACGCCTTACGTTATCAGAGAGGTCTAGGTATATCCAACCGCCTCCTTAACCACTAAAAATATGCCAGGAATTATAGGCAAAAAATTAGGTATGAGTCAGGTGATTCAAGACGATGGTCGTGTGATCCCAGTTACTTTCATTCAGTGTCAGCCCAATGTGGTTGTCCAAGTAAAAACCGAAAGTACTGATGGATATCCGGCGATAGTCCTGGGATTCGATGCGTACAAAAATCCTTCTAAAAACAAATCGTTTAAGGCGATTAAGGAATTCCGTGTTGAGAACCCTGAGGAGTACAAAAAAGGTCAAACTGTTGATCTTACTCAATTAAAAGAAATTGAAACAGTCAGTATCACTTCTGTTTCAAAAGGTAGAGGATTCCAGGGTGTTATCAAGCGTCACGGGTTCTCTCGTGGTCCCGAGACTCATGGGTCTCATCACCATCGTGAACCTGGATCTATCGGAACTTGTGCCAAGCCAGGTCGTGTACTCAAGGGTAAAAAGATGCCAGGTCATATGGGAGTACAAAATTTCACTTTAAGAAATCGTCCTGTTATTAAATTGGTACCAGAAAAGGATTTGCTCGCTATTAAAGGGCCGGTTCCAGGATCCAATAGTACCTACGTTTATATTAAATATTAAATTTAAAGTCTCAAGTGCGAGTGCGAGTCTCAAGATAGACCCTTTCACACTTGAAACCTAAGATTCATACTAAAAGAATTATGAAATTAGATCTCTATCAACAATCTGGGGAAAAGAAAGGAACTGTTAATGCAAACGATTTAATGTTTGCAGCTCCTGTGAATGATGAACTTATGCGTTTGGCTGTTATTCGTCAGTTGAGCAATGGTCGTCAGGCAACTGCTCATACTAAATTACGTGGTGAGGTTCGTGGAGGAGGTAAAAAACCATGGCGTCAAAAGGGTACAGGTCGTGCTCGTTTTGGTTCTACTCGTAATCCTATCTGGAGAGGGGGTGGTATTGCTTTCGGTCCACGAAATACTCGTAATTTTGAAAAGCAAATGCCTAAGAAGGCTCGACGAAGTGCTTTGTTTTCTGGGCTTTCTCAAAAAGCATCTGAAAAAGCGGTTTTCGCACTTGATAAATTCGAATTGGATGCTCCAAAAACGAAGTTATTCACTGCTTTCCTTGAAAAGCTTCCTGTTGAACGATCACTGTTGATTGTTATTGCTGAGAAGGATGTGAATTTTGAAAAATCAGTTAGCAATCTACCAAATGTAAAAGTTATTTTGGTTGATTATCTTAATCTTCATGACTTATTCAAATACGAAAAAGTAATGTTTATGGAGTCTGCCTTAAAAAAGGCTGAAGAGCTTTTCCTTAAATAATTATTATGGATTTATCCAATGTTTTATTATCACCGGTGGTTACCGAAAAGAGTTCTACTGCTCAAACCGGTCGTAAATATACTTTCTTGGTTCACTTGAACACCAATAAAGTTGAGGTTCAGAAAGCAGTTGAAAGTGCTTACGGAGTGAAAGTTCAACAAGTTAATATTATTCCAGTTCTTAAAAAAGTTCGTTTAGTAGGCCGGGGTCGCGCTATTACCAAACGATCCACTGGAAAAAAAGCTATTGTTACATTGGCCCCTAAAAACAATATCGACTTTAATAAGATTAAAACGAGTTAATGCCTGTAAAAAAATATAAGCCAACAACACCGGGACGTCGAAATATGAGCGTAAATTCTTTTGAAGAGTTGACGACCAACAAGCCTCACAAAAGCTTGCTTGCAAAGCGACATCAAAAGTCAGGTCGAAATAACCAGGGTCGTATTACCGTACGACATCGTGGAGGGGGTGCCAAACGGCATTACCGTATTATCGACAACAAGCGCTATGAAAAATTGAATGTTCCAGCACGTGTTGCCAGTATTGAATACGATCCAAACCGTACTGCGTTCATCGCTTTATTGGTTTATGCAGATGGAGATAAGCGTTACATTATTGCTCCTCACACCCTTCAGGTGGATGATCATATTATTTGTAGCGAAAAGGCAAAGATCAAACCTGGGAATTGTATGCAGCTTCGCAGTATTCCTGTTGGTTTCAATCTTTACGATCTTGAATTACACCCTTCTAAAGGAGCCCAGGCGATTCGTTCTGCGGGAGCTTCTGGGAAGTTGATGTCTTTGGATAGTGAGATGGCTCAGGTGATGATGCCTTCTGGAGAGGTTCGTTTTGTTTCTAAAGATTGTTACGCAACCGTTGGAATCGTGAGCAACTTAGATCACAGTAATGTTGTTATTGGAAAAGCAGGACGTAAACGTCATATGGGTCGCCGTCCTCAGGTTCTTGGTAAATCGATGAATGCAGCGGATCATCCTCATGGAGGAGGTGAAGGTCATACAGCGATTGGTCCTAAGCAGCCAAAAACTCCTTGGGGTAAACCAGCATTGGGTGTTAAAACTCGTCGTGCTAAAAAGTCCACCAATTATCTTATTGTTAAAAAGCGGAAGAAATAGATCCAAATAGCTTTCAAATAGCTTTCAGATTGCTGTTTGAATACCACCTGTTATCAATTTTATTTTTATATCATGAGTCGAAGTCTTAAAAAAGGAATTTACATCGCGCCTAGCCTTATCAAGAAAGTTCAAGCAATGGAGGCAACTGGTCAAAAAAAAGTCATTCGTACTTGGGCTCGAAATAGCGCTATCTCTCCCGAGTTCGTTGGACACACATTTGGTGTTCATAACGGAAAGACTCACATTTCAGTTTTTGTATCTGAAAATATGGTTGGACACAAATTGGGTGAATTTTCCCCAACACGTAAGTTCAAAAGTCATGGAGGTAAAATGGCTAAATAGCTTAATTAAGTTAAGAGTTAATAGTTAAAAGTTAATAGTTAATACATGAAAGCAATACTCAGACAAACTCGGATCTCTCCTAAAAAAGCCAACTTGGTGGCAGGGACCGTTCGTGGAAAAAAAGTAAGTGAAGCTTTAGCTCTTCTAAAGTTTATGCCAAAGAAAGGAGCGAAAATCATTTACAAAGTTGTTCAATCTGCTGCTTCGAACGCTAAGAACAATTTTAAACAACCGATGGATGAGCTTGTAGTGACTAAAATTTTAGTCACCAAAGGAACCACTTATAAGCGTTCTCTTCCTATCTCTCGTGGTCGTATGCACCCTATTCTCAAACGAACTTCTCATATTACTGTTGAAGTTGGTATACCTGAAGGAACTCCTGTTGCGAAAGAGGCTCCTGCTGTAAAAGAAGAAGTTAAGAAGGAAAAAGCGCCTGTGGCTAAATCACCGCAAAGCGGGACCTCGTCTGCGAGGAAAGAAGTTAAGAAAAAAGCCGCTCCTAAAAAAGAATCTAAATAATTTAACCTTAATACATTCGTATGGGACAGAAAGTTAATCCAAAAAGTCTTCGCCTCGGCATTATCCAAACTTGGGATTCCAAATGGTTTGCTAACAAGCGAGATTTCGCAAAGTACCTTCATGCTGATCTAGAATTGAAAAAGGTGATTCGTGAACGACTTAAAAATGCAGCGGTTACTCGAGTGGAAGTGGAGCGTTCTGCGAAAAAGGTTGCAGTGAATGTTTATGCAGCAAAGCCAGGTTTGATTATCGGTCGTCAAGGAGTCCTTATCGAAGACTTAAAAGATTTTCTAAGAAAAAAATTCAATCAGAATATTGATATTAATATTCACGAGGTAACTGATCCTGATCTTAGTGCTCAATTGATGGGTGAGATGATCGCTTCTCAGATTGAACGTCGAATTGCTTATCGTCGCGCGGTGAAGATGAGTATTCAGAAGTCTATTGAGGCAGGTGCAAAGGGAGTGAAGGTTCAGGTTGCTGGTCGTTTAAATGGAGTTGAAATTGCTCGACGTGAATATTTTAAAGAGGGTAATATCCCACTTCATACCTTACGTGCTGATATCGACTATGCTCGTATTACTGCCAACACTACTTATGGTGTTATCGGAATCAAGGTTTGGATTTACAAAGGAATGATATTTAAAAAGAAATTAGCTTCAGAAGAGGCTAAAAAGAAACAAGATTAATTTAATATTTCAACAAGTTATTAACTTTCAATAATGTTACAACCTAAGAAGCAAAAATATAGGAAAATACACCGAGGAAGAGGGCAGATGAAAGGAAAGTCTCATGTGGGGAATGCGGTTAGCTTTGGAACGTTTGGCCTTAAGGCTCAAGCGGGAGGAGAGCTTACCTCTCGACAAATTGAAGCGGCTCGACGTGCCATGACTCGTTATATCAAGCGTGGAGGAAAAATCTGGATTCGTATTTTTCCACACACACCCATTACTCGCAAACCTGCAGAAGTTCCAATGGGATCTGGAAAAGGAAGTGTTGAATTCTTTGTATCACGTGTGCGACCTGGTCGAATTTTGTTTGAAATGGATGGAGTACCAGAAGATATCGCTCGTGAAGCTTTCCGATTGGCTGATTCAAAATTGCCAGTTAAAACTAAATTTGTTACTCGTCACTAATCATTCAATATGCTATCGATTCAAGAATTAAGATCATCGACTGTAAAAGAGCTCCTTCAAGAGCTTGCTAAGATGCGTAAAGAAATGGTAAAAGTTCGACTTACCATTAGAACTAAGCACGATAAAAACTTAAGTAAGGCAAAAAAAACCAAGCGTTATATTGCCCAACTTCTTACAATGGTAAAA
>CBDUQS010000039.1:0-10668 GCA_965369815.1 uncultured bacterium
TGTAGGCAGTTTACTCAAAGGATCATAATCATATTCTCCTATTACTGTAACAGTTACATCTGTTGTCAGAATAAAATTTTCCTCAGCAGGTGTTCTGTAATTTACAATGTCATTAAATTTAATTGTATAAAACCCCAGCGGTAGTGTAAAAATTCGTTCTTCCCCACAGCATTCAGATCCAAACATAAATTTATCGACTCCATTATAAATTAAATAGGTAGCATCAGCAGGATTGACGATGACATTCAAAGTGCCTGTTGCAACTGTTGCAGAATGTTGGCTTGCTGGTGGCGCACTCCTTCTGGTAGATGAAGTGGGTTGATAGGGGGTTGGTGTCGCTGATAGCGGTCGTGTTGGCAAGGGTTCTTTTGGTCGTCGTGTTGGCAAGGGTTCTTCCGTATTAGAAGGGATAAATACTGCAATATTTGAAGAGCCAATGTCTATCACTTCACTCTTTCCCATTGGCATTCCTATATTTGCAGGATTCTGGTTTGTTATAAATTTTTTGTTTGAATCGAACACACTGGCTGTTATGCCATCAAAAATAGCACTTTGTCCCAGCAGCATCATGCTGGTCAGGAAAAGAGCCATTACAAAGCCAATACCAAAAGGCTTTTTATGGTTTTTAATATATATTTTTAGTTTTTTAGACATTTTGTGTTTTAAAGGGTTAAAGTTAAAATTTATAAATTTATTTCTCCGCTTCATATTCCGCAGTCACTGTCGTTGTAGTGCGGTTAATCATTTCAAAGTCCTTCATTTTAGGGATTTCCAATCCAGGGATAGGGCCAAACTCGATCTTATATTTTCCTGCGGGTAGCGAAAACATTTGATCCCCTTGTTGTTGTAATAAAACTTGTCCGTCTGCATTGTGGATTCGATACATCGCCATTTTGGGCATAACCAATACACGCAATGAAGGGGCGTTTTCATCAACCTTATATTCTCCCTCCACAACAATCGTCTGATCGGCCTGGAGAACGAGCGATTTAGGCCCAGAAACATGATAGCCAAACAACGGCTCAAAGCGCACTTCATAACTTCCAGGTCGTAAGTTGTAAGCCCTTGTGCCAACTAAATTCTTAATCATTCCGCCATCTTCCCCCTTTCTTACTAAGTGATAACGAGCATTGGGAACGGGAAGATTCACTACAACCTTACCCCAAGGGCTAGCCAAGGCATCCGATGGGCAAACAGTAGTCGACGTAGGTGCTTCTTGAGCAGCCTGGTGAATCACCTCAACTTCCTGCAGCTGCTCTCCATAATGCAAAAAAGGAACAATGGCCATGGCACCAATAATCATCCAAACACCAGGTTGTTTTAGTAGCTTTAAAGTATATTTTTTAGAGAAAAGTTTTTTCTTTTTGGGCATGTTTATTTTTTATTTTGAGTTAAGAATTGGTAGTTTGTGTGGTTTTACCCACTTTGACGAGGTCATCAATTTTTTTATTTGCAAAATTCCAAATAGAATCCTTGATATTAAATATTTTATCGAAACCCCTATTGATTGTATTCCAGGCATAAAAGGGCGATTTAGCAATCATCCCTGGAATCTCTAACGGTATTTTGGCCGCCGATTTCATTGCTTCAGCACCTTTCAATAAACCTGTGGCGCCCATTCTGACAGGAAGGGTCGCTGTTTTCATTAGACCTCCAGATATATTACTCACACCATTTACCAACTTTCTCGTGACGCCGACAGGGTGTAGTTGGACTAGCTCATTTAATGAATTAAGTTGAGGGGCTTGTGCGGTTGATTCTGGCATATCCGCCACTTCATCTGTGATTTTTTTAACCCCATCCATTACCGATTCACTCCTATGAATTGTATCCTTACTACTTTGAATAGCATCCTCTAATTGTGCCTTGGGGTGCTCTTCTAGTTGTAGTTGATTCGGTGACTCCAATTCTCCCTCTGGTGTATTCGGTGTATTCGGCATTATTTTAAGTTTTGATAAATTTTATTAATTTCCAATTGATCTTGAGTTTGATGTACATCCTTTGTGTCATTACTAATTGCCTCTTCAAAAATAGAAATATCGTGCTCCAAGGAACTTTGCACCTCTTTCATGTGATCATTGAGTAAATTGAATTGCCCAACATCCGTTTCCGGAACGTGCTGAATATATTCCTCTAAATTACTTATATAAGACCAATACAGCTTCATAATAAGTTTGAATAACTCTTCAGAATCCTGAGCTGTTTTTAGGTAATTATTTTTTTTCATCATCAAATTATAACACATATTATTTATTATGGCAAGTAATTAGATTAAAAAATAAATTAGTCATTCATAATGACTCATTGGTATATTAGTAAGGTTACGACATTAAATATGTTTTTAAGGAAAAAGCCTAAAAGGCTTTATTATCCATCAAAGTCGAGTTGGTACACAAAGCCGAGGCGAAAGCCATCGGTTAAGCGAACCAAAAAACTATTTAGAGGAAGCTTTAAAAAGGCATTTAAAAAATGGTTCAAAAAATCATTGTTTGGAGCAATAGTTGTTGGCCTATTTACAGCCTTTTTACTTTTTTTGTTGTTTTCATCGTATTTTACGGTGACGAAAATCGAAGTTGTTCGAGAGAGCTTTAATGTCGACAGCGCCGCAATCGAAAATGAGCTCAGTCAGTTTATTGGCAAGAACATTTTGTTTTTTCCTAGGAGTCAGATATACAGCGTGATTCACGAAAAATTTCCTGAATTTGAAAGAGCAGAAGTTCATAAATTCTTTCCTTCCACCTTTAAAATAGAGCTCACAAGCTATCCAATAGTAGCGAATTTAAAGGCTTACTATGTATTGCCAGATGCAGAAGAGATAGTGGAGGAAGACTTTACGGAATTGAATAAGGCCATCGAAGAGTTATCGGGTATCGACCCAAGCTTAATTGATGCACTAGAAACCGATCACCCACTCAGCGACGATGACGTAGTGGACGCAATTTTCAATATCGAAGACAAGTATAAAGAGTCTACTGAGCAAAGATCACTTTTAAATCAGGTTGGTCAGGCGATTTTCGATCGGGAAGAAAACTTGGAGCTAATGAGCATCTCAGTCCGGGGGCTCACTCAGCCTATCGAAGACCGTGAATTGGTGATTGAGTCAGATCACATGAATTATATACTTCAAATCATTCAATATTTTGCCAACAATATGAATGTTGAGGTATCTGGGGTAGAATACCTGCCTGTCGCGCGTGAAATTCACCTAGAAACAAAAGATAACTTAGAGCTTTGGGTGAGCCTTGATCGAGATTTTAAGGAGCAAGTCGAAAAATTAAATACAATTTATGAAGCGGCCGAACTCAACAAAGAAGACATCAGTTACATCGATTTGAGAGTAAGGGAGAAGGTAATTTATTGTCCCCGCTACGCTTCTTGTGACAAGTAAAAAGCACGAAATCCGAATCCTCGAAGCACGAAAAATAATTCAAGTTTCAATCCAAAATAATCCAAATATATTTTATTACTCCATTTTCGGATTTCGAATTTAAGAAGATATGATACGTAGTTTAATCAGCTTAATGCTCATCACCGGATTGGGAACAGCAACCGTATCGCTACCCAAAAAAGCACAAACGTTCAGCCCCGAACAGCTATTGTCGGTTGAAGCCGTGCCCTTGAAAAAACAATCAGCCGTTAAGCCGATAATCGAAGCAAGTGCAGCCCTTTTAATGGATGTTGATTCAGGGATTGTTTTGTATAAAAAAAATCCGCATCTTCGCCTGCCAATGGCGAGTCTTACAAAAATCATGACAGCGATTTTGATTTTAGAAAATCATAATTTAAATGAGGTCGTCACCATTGAAAAAGACTACACTCAAATTGAAGAATTGGGTGTTCGGATTTGGCTGATTCAATATGAGAAAATGACCATCGAAAACCTCTTAATTGGTCTTTTGATCCCCTCTGGGGGAGACGCTGCCATGGCGTTGGCCGAGTATCACAGCGGGTCGGTTGAAAAATTTGTCGAAGCAATGAATAAGCGGGCAAAATCACTCAATTTAAAAGATACAAAATTCACCAATCCAATCGGCCTAGATAACATCGAAAACCACTACTCAAGCGTTTTTGATTTAGCTATTTTAACCAAGCACGCCTTAAGGAATCGAAATTTTTCTCGCATTGTTCAAATCCCTCGTGCTACCATCACATCCACCGATGGAGAAATAAAGCATCAGTTTGAGGGGACGAACTACCTGCTCGAAAGTTATTTAGACATACGAGGAGTGAAAACAGGAACGACGGATGCCGCAGGACAATCCCTCATTAATCTCGCTCATCACTGGAATGGAAAGCGAGTGATCGCAGTGCTTTTGAATAGCCCCGAACGTTTCCAGGAAAATAAGCGTTTAATCGATTGGGGATTTAGCAATCATTCTTGGTAGATGTCAATAAAAAGATAGCAAGAAATATGGTATTATCACAAAGATGTAGCTAAAGTGTTTTGGAGTTGGAAGCGGGAAAGTTGAGTTCTTAAATTTATTGTATGATCAACGAAGAAGCTAGGCGTGAACGACACGCAAGGCTCAAACAACAAAATATTCCACTAAACAACCCTTCAGCCGACGCAAGTGCCGGTCAGCTTTCAACATCGGTTCACAGCAGGGTGGAACAGTTGTTTCAAGAGGATGGAAATCCAATGCTTCGCCTTCTTTCCAAAAAGATGTTTGCGATTGTAGCAGCTTTTTTGATTTTATCTCCTTTTATGTCCACTTATCAGCTCACACAAGGGGCTTATATGGGGCAAATGATGGAAGGAGGATTTGAAGAAATGGGAATGGGGGGTGGTGCAGAATACGATATTGCCGACATTATGTCGGAAGATGGTTTCTTATTAAAACCAGCCATCAATTCAACCGAAGGGGATAGAACAGGATTCAGTGACGTATTTGTTTATACCGTTGAACCAGGAGACACAATTTCAACCATCGCTCAGCAATTTAGCCTGAAAAAAGAGACTCTAATGGCAGAGAACAACCTATGGAATCCTAATCGATTGCGAGTGGGAGCAAGGCTAAAAGTTCTTCCCGTCGATGGGTTATCTCACGTGGTTAAGAAGGGTGAAACCGTTGAAAAAATTGCTAAAAAATATAAAGTAGAAGCAGACACTCTTTTTGCTCAAAACCAATTAACCGTAGAAGACGAACTGGAGGCAGGTCGTGTTTTAATTGTACCGGGTGCAAAACGTTCAGCACCGGTTTACCGAGCAAGCACTGCTCCATCTGCCGGAGGGAGTTATCAAGGGCCTACTGCAGTCGGTCGTTTGATCTGGCCAGCAGTCGGTCAATTAACGCAGGGGTATCATCGTGGTCACACCGCATTAGATATCGCCAGTCGTGCGAAGGGTCCCATTTACGCCGCTGCCGCTGGTAAGGTGATTAAATCTCAAGGAGGTTGGAATGGTGGTTATGGAAATTACATCATCATCGACCACGGAAATGGAATGCAGACACTATACGGTCATAACGAAAAACTTTACGTAACCGCTGGTCAATACGTAGAACAGGGGCAAACCATCGCTTGGATGGGGAACTCAGGTCGTGTATATGGTCCTACTGGAATTCACCTTCACTTCGAAGTTCGTATTAAAGGGGTGAAGTATAACCCAATGTCTTTTTTCTAAAATCGAAAATCGAAGCACGAAAATCGAAATTGTCTAAATGAAAAAATGGATATTAATCATTGCTTCGTGGTTCGAAGTTCGAAGTTCGATTTTTATGCGATTTTTAAAACACATTATACGACTCCCAAGGAATATAGCCATCAATATGGTGGAGCTGTATCAAAAAACGCTTTCACCCGACCACAGCCCTCTTATGAAACCCTTGTTCCCGAATGGTCATTGCAAATACCATCCTAGTTGTTCCGAATATTCAAAAAAATCCCTCAAAAAACACGGCTTCATCATCGGTCTCATAAAAAGTATTTGGCGTGTGCTCCGCTGTAACCCATGGTCGAAAGGGGGGGTAGATCTTCCTTAACGCAAACAAAATTATCATTCCAGACTTTTTTGTCATTCTGAGCCACCTTTTGCCATCTCGAGCCTGTCGAGAGATCCCTTTAAAATTTAGTAATTTAGATAAGGGATTCCTCCGCATGGGTCGGAATGACAAAAAAATGGATCCTGAATCAAGTTCAGGATGACAAAATGGAGACTTAGCTATCCCCATCTGTAATAATGGCAAGGATTTGAGATAGAATTTTCATAGTGTTTTTTGTTTATTGTTTATTTAAGTCTATTGTTGTTCCGTAGGCATTGGAGGTGCAGAAGGTTCTGCTGGCGGGTTGTCAGCCTTTGGAGCTGATGCCTGTTGCTCCGCGGACGGAGTCTCGCTTCGCGATGATGGTGGCGATGCTGGCGGTTTAGGAGGTACGGCAACAGACTTATCCATTCGCCCATCAATTCGCCCATCCACCTGCCCCTCTACTGTTGCAGGCTTTTTTCGACGTCGACGTCGACGTTTTTTAGGTTTAGGTGCCTCTCCGTCGGTTGCAACAAGATCCTTAGAATCCATTTCGATGGCTCGATCTTCTTCATCAACCTCTGCCTCAGGTGACTTATCAACCTCAGCTTTAATAGAAGGAGCCTTGGCGGGTTGTTCTGGCGTTTCTTTCTTCGGTGCCTTAGCAGGCGAATTAAAGTCTAAATAAGTAGTGTCTCCTTTTGGCTTAGGCGCTTGTGGCGCTGCTTCAGTTTTTTCTGGTTCGGCCGTAGCTGAATCCTCCGTAGCTTTAGCGGAGGATGGATCGGCGGAGGCTGACACTTCATTCGCTTGTTTTTTATTATCGTTCACAGGCGCTTTATCGTCAGCAGGCGCAAAAGATTCAGGATGAATATTCAATCGTTCTGCTTGAAATTTTCGAACCAAATCAACCGCGGTGCTCACCGCTTGGTCAAACGGTCGTCCGTCACGAATCTTAAATCCAGCAGCACGAACGTGTCCGCCACCATCATTTTCTGCACAGAACTTTCCAACGTCAGCCGCATTCGTCGTTGAGCGCATACTGATCGAGGTGTAAGCAGGAGTTTCTTTGATCAAAAAGATCACTTCAGCACCAGGTGCATTGGTAAGCAAATCATCGATAACACCTTCCGTTTCTTCGCCCGTTGCTTCTGCATCTTGTAGGTCCACTTTGCTGATCATAGACCAAACCATTCGGTATACAGGATCCACTTGAACCTTTGAAAGAATCGTTCCCCAAAGCTTTAAAGTACTAAGCTTTTTAGTTTTATAAATATTTTTAATAATTTCCTGTTGCCGTGCGCCCAAGTCTAAAAGCTTCGAAGCCGTTTCCATCGCATGAGGTGATGTATTGGCGTGCTGAAAGCTACCTGTATCGGTAATAATTCCTGCCAAAAGCAATGTCGCGACATCTTCAGTAATAAACTTTTTACCTAATTTCTTCTCTAAATAATCAAAGAACTCATACAAAACTTCGGTGGTTGAAGAGGCATTCATATCCACCATATTCACCTGTCCAAAGTCTGTATTGCTCGCGTGATGATCGATATTAACGACGGGTGTATTGAAGAACATTTCGACATTGTCTTCGTAAAGCGCTCCCAAATGTTCCAAGTTCCCAGTATCCATCACAAAAATAAGATCAAACTTACTCATTCCATGCTGGAAAGAGACATCCGCCTCATTAATCATTCCGTCTTTTGGGCTGATAATAATATTGAATTTATGACCCTCCTTATTGTATTTAAGCTTTCCGATAGGCACTTTTGACGTATCGATACTAATAATAAAGTCGGTACTGCCAGATAACGAGTTCTGCAAAATATCCATCGAAGGCAAGAAGGCAAGATTCTCTGGTGCAGGATCACTTGTTGCTACCGTTACTTCTTTGCCCATCTCTTTTAATATAGAGGCAGCTGAAAGCGCGGCTCCTAGGCCGTCACAATCCACCCGTGCATGGGCGAGAAGTAGAATCTTTTGACTCTTCTCAACTAGATTAATGGTTTGATCGTATAGTGCTTTGTCCATAATGGTATATAAGGAAAGAAGTTATTATAAAATATATTTTTTATTTGTAAAGTAATTTGGTGTGAATATCCTATTATAAAACAATTTAAAAAAAATGTCAAATAAAAAGTAATAGTTTAACATTCAATTCACTCTCAATTTAGGAAACCAATCGGTTCGCCAAAGCTCCAATGGTCCCGGCGCCCATGGTTATAATCACGCAATCTTCTTCTGCAATATCACTCAAAAGTTTATAAGTATTATCAAAGCCATCCCCCCACATTACATTCGAATGGGTGCTCTTCAAAATCTCAACTAACTTCTCCGCATCAATCTTTGCTTTGTCGTCATCACTATCGCGCGCTTCGTATATATTAGGAATGATCAGGCGGTCCGCATCACCGAAAGAACCTTTAAACTCCTCAATCATTAAATGTGTCCGAGAATACTGATGAGGCTGAAAAACACAAACAACAGGCCGATCCGCGTAAGCTTCTTTAACCGCTTTTAGGGTCGCTTTTATCTCTGTTGGGTGATGTCCATAGTCATCGATCACCAATGCTTTTTTAAAAGAACCCTTGGTTTCTAAGCGTCTCCAGGTTCCTACAAAGTTTTTAAGCGCCTCTCGAATTTTTTTATCTTCTCCGCCCACCTGTTTAGCAGCGAAGTAAGCATGTGTTGCGTTCATCTGATTAAAATCTCCAAGAACGCCAACTTTTAAATCAAGCTCGTTCACCTCCTTGCTGGTCACAGGAATTAATGTACCCGCACAGTGATGAATCATTTTTCGAACATTGGCATCATCCATATTGGCTACCAAAAAGCCGTGTGGCGGAATGCTTTTAATCAATTCAATGTAAGCCTCCATATAATCGGCTTCGTCTCGGTAATAATCCAAATGTTCCAATTCACAATTCAAAAGTACCACGCCATAAGGGTGCAGGCTCAAAAAAGAACGTCGATATTCACATCCTTCCACCATCAACAAATCTCCTTTTCCAATTCGAATATTACGACCGTGAAACTCTTTCACCTTACTTCCTACAATCACCGTTGCATCCAGCCCGGCATTGATCAAAGCAAGTCCGCCCATCGCAGTCGTCGTCGTTTTGCCATGAGTACCTGCCACGACAATGGTTTTTTGAGTTTTTGTCAGTTGTCCGAGAGCCTGAAAATAGCTCAAAGTCGGAATTCCTAAAGCTTTAGCACGTTTGTATTCGGGGTTGTTATCCCGATCAATCGCCTCGGTATAAATCACTAGTTCTGCCCCACTATCCACATTGTCTTCAGAATGACCGATTGTTATATGGGCGCCCTGATGAATCAAATCTTCAATCAAATCTGAATCAAAAGCATCAGAGCCAGTCACTTTTTTTCCTTCCGCAAGAGATAGGTGCGCCAAGGCACTAATTCCGATCCCTCCGATCCCAATGAAATGAATGTGTTTAATATGTTCCATATTTTTAAAACTCGAAATACGAAATTCGAAACTCGAAGTAAATTCTAAATCTAAATGTCCAAATGTCCAAAACATTATTTCGAATTTCGTGCTTCGAGTTTCGAATTTTATAAGTTATAGTAACAAAGTTAAAGAACTATTCGTTTAGAAGCATGAATAAAAGCAAACCCTTTGTATTACAACTCGTGATTGTTGGCGGATTTTTAATCTTTTTATATATCTTTTTCGCGCTGACAACATCCGTTTATCGGGATTTGCAACTAGAAACCAATATTGATAAATTCGAAGATGAAATCACTCGTTTAGCGGAAATGGCGCAACAAAAGCCAAAAGATGTCCGCTATTTCCAATCGGAAGAATATAAAGATAAATACGCCAAAGAGAGCCTGAATTTACTGAATCCAGGAGAAAAACTCATCATCATCCCTCAGGAAGACCAAATTGTAAAAAGCGAGGTGGTTGTTGAAAGGTCTTACCACGCAAGTGTACTTAAATTGCCCAATCGTAATCAATGGTGGGAGTACTTTTTTGGCAAAACGCTGTCTATCCAAGCTAAGCCAGAGTCGAAAAACACCGTTCCTAGCATAGAAGAGCGAATGCAGGAAGATGACAATTCAGAAAGTCTTCCTTTTGAGTTAAATGAAGGGTAAGGCGTATTTTGCAATTAGTATTTTGGATTTTGCATTTTTTTGGTAATAAAAAAACTGACCCCTGTACCAAAACCGGGGACCCAAAAAAATGGGACGGGTAGGCATAGGTGGTGAGGGCTATTTTTTGGGGAATGAGCAAAATGATATGTAAGCCGAAAAAAGCCTACGGAGTATGATTTGTAGGCTGAAATATTATTTTGTGATGGTTGCGGGGACAGGATATTCTCACGTGCTCATTCGCTGCGCTTATTGCGCGGTCGAGCACTCAAATCATCGTCATTTCATTCCTCAGTTTTCGTGGCGAACCCAAGGGTTCTCATCCTGCGGGTAATAAAAAAACCGACATCTCGTGTCAGTTATTTTGGTTGCGGGGACAGGATTCGAACCTGTGACCTCCGGGTTATGAGCCCGACGAGCTGCCACTGCTCTACCCCGCGCGACCATTATATGGATTTAGTATAAAATTGCAAATTAAAAACTCATCGCACGACCCCCACCGTCACTTCGTGTCGGCTCCCCCTCAATCGAGGGGGTGACCCCCACCGTCACTTCGTGTCGGCTCCCCCTCAATCGAGGGGGTGACCCCCAC
>CBDUQS010000040.1:0-10432 GCA_965369815.1 uncultured bacterium
AGCTCAACTTTCGCCCTTCGCATGCCAGATTATAAACGCCGTCTTCATAAAACTCCGACGCCGCTGGATCCATCGCAATTCCGATTTCTTCTCCGGGGCGGTAGCCCGCTTTTTCAATCGCTTCGACAATCAGCTTCAACGCTTCCTCGTTACTAGTAAGACTGGGAGAAAAACCTCCCTCGTCTCCGACAGAGGTTGAAAAACCTTTTTTAGCGATGATTTTTTTGAGCGTATGAAACACCTCCGCTCCATAACGAAGGGCTTCTTTAAAATTATGAGCGCCCACTGGCATGATCATGAACTCCTGCATATCGGTGGATTTAATGGCGTGCTTCCCTCCATTCAATACGTTCATCATAGGAGTGGGAAGCAAGTAGCTTTCCCCTTTGTTTCCTAAATTTCCTAAATACTGAAAATAAGGAAGATCTTCGTGTTTTGCCGCCAGTCGAGACACTGCCAACGAGAAGCCGAGAATAGCATTAGCCCCTAAATTTCCTTTGTTTTCCGTTCCGTCTAATTCTATCAAACGCTGATCCACCTGACGCTGATTGCGCACATCCCGATCTAGAAATTCATCGCGAATAACTGTGTTTACATTATTAACCGCTTTTGAAGTGCCTTTTCCTCCATATCGTTTCTTATCCCCATCCCGAAGCTCCACGGCTTCATGAGCCCCTGTACTAGCACCACTGGGAACCATGGCGGATGCAAAATGCTTATCGGTAGCCACTTCGACTTCGACGGTTGGGTTTCCACGTGAATCTAGAACTTCACGAGCGTGAATATGTTTGATGGATGGCATTTTATTTTAGGATTAAGGATTAAGGATTAAGGATTAAGCTCCTTGATCAGATTCAATATACCTTTCTGATTTTTTATCGGCAAGCTGTGATAAAATAGCGCCATGAATCAAGCCCATCTTAAAAAACTCCAACAGCTCCTTCTTAAAGTACCCAATGGCAAAGTGACCACCTATAAAGCCATCGCGGATGCGATGGGAACGAGGGGTTATCGGTATGTTGGACAGCTTCTCAATAAAAACCCTGAACCCAACAAATACCCCTGCTATAAAGTGGTTCAGTCGGATGGAAAGCTGGGTGGCTTTGCGTTGGGGAGTGAAAGCAAAATCAAGCGACTAAAAATTGATGGAGTTGAGGTAAAGAGCGATAAGGTGATACATTTTGATCAGATTCTTTTCCAATTTACTAAATAAAAACAACTTATGGTCACCGCTATTCTTACTACTGCTATCGTTGGTATTCTTCTTTCAATTTATACCCTTTATATTGAATATAAGCTTTCGAAAAATAAAAATTATAAGGCAGTTTGTGACATTAGTGATCGGATGTCGTGCACCAAAACATTTGCCAGTGATTACGGTAAAACTTTTGGCATTTCTAATGCACTCCCTGGGCTTTCATTTTATGGGCTTATTGTTTTAATGGTTCTTTATCGGCAAACGGATTTCCTACTAGCTATCACTGGACTGGGTGTGCTGGCCAGCCTTTACTTGGCCTACATTCTTTATTTTAAAGTGAAACATTTTTGTTTGGTTTGTAATGGAATTTATTTGGTGAATATCCTGCTTCTTATCTTCAGCTACTTATATACAAAATAAAGTATACAAAAATATAGCGGTTGTTTTTGCTTGAATTTGCCTTAAAATAAAGGAAATTAAGGCTTTTTATTATGAAGTTAAAAGAAATTTTTAAAATTACTTGGTTTCCGGTTTTAATTGCTTCGTTTTGCCACTTATCCCCGATAATACTAGTTTTATTTGGCCTGAGCAGTGTTGCGTTTGCCAGCTCTTTAGACAACACCCTGTGTGGCGAATATATGTGGGCTTTCCGTATAATGGGAGCTATCTTTCTAGTCGTATCCTTGATTCATTACTTTCGAAAAAAAGGAATTAAAACTTGTAATATAAATCGACAAAATTTCAATCAAGTGATCAATCTCACTCTAATCGTCCTTTTTTCAGCGGTTCTAAGCTACATCTTCTTCCTCTACGTTATTCTGGGCTACCTAAGCGTTAAGCTTGGCCTTCCGAATGGTCATAGTATCTTTTAAAACTTCAGCTGGATGATCGGCTGGCTTTACTTTTTGGTAATGCTTCAGAATTTTCCCTTCTGGGCTGATTAAAAAAGATTCCCGATTAATCCCGAGACCTATTTTTCCCATAAATGACTTTTCCTGGTAAACACCGTATTCTTGAACAACTTTTTTGTTCATATCAGAAAGTAATGGGAAATTTAAATCGTATTTTTCAGCGAATTTTTTATGACGATCTACTGAATCGGCGCTCACTCCAAGCACCTGAATCCCCTCTTTTTTGAAATCATTTAAGGTGTCTCGAAAAGTACAAGCCTCTACAGTACAACCTGGTGTCATATCTTTTGGGTAAAAATAAAGCAATACATATTGCCCGAAATAATCGGATAAAGAATGCTCTTTTTCACTCTGGTCTGGCAGAGTAAAATCGGGAGCCATTTTATTCTCAAATTCACTCATATTTACTTTTGATTAATTGACGGTAGTATAGTAGCACTAATTACAAATTATGATTGGGATCTTCGATTCAGGCTTCGGCGGACTGACAGTGATGAAGGAGTACTTAAAAAAGTATCCGGATTTTGATTATATGTATTTAGGAGATCAAGCGAACGCACCTTATGGAAGCCATTCTGCGGAACGTGTGAACAAATTAGTTGTTCAGAATGTGGATTTTCTGATTCAAAAGGGTTGTACGCTTATTATTGTTGCCTGTAACACCGCTTCGGCCGATGCACTTCGGGAAGTTCAGAAAAAATATAAAGGAAAACCGACGATTCTGGGCGTTTTAGTGCCTGCCGTCGAGGAAGCTTTAAAACAAACCCGATTTGGAAACATTGGCGTTATTGGGACGCGTGGAACGGTAAGTAGTAACGCCTACGAACGGGAGCTTAAGAAATATGAGAAAGATCTTTATAAACCATCTGATAAACGGGCTTTAAAATCGGTGAAAGTGATTCAGAAAGCCTGCCCGCTTCTTGTGCCACTTGTGGAAGAAGGGATGATAAAGGATATAACGACCCGCATGACGCTCCGAACCTATCTTCGCCCACTCAAAAGCGCCCATGTGGACACCCTGATATTGGGATGTACCCACTATCCACTGCTTCAAAAAGAGATTGAGCGGATGATGGGGAAACAAGTGAAGGTTATTTCTTCGGCGAAAGCGGCGGTGGATGCGATTGAGAGTTATTTCACCCGTCATCCTGACGTCGAAGCACGAATCTCGAAGCATGAATCTCGAAAATACTACACCACTGATTGCCCTGAGCGATTTAGTGAATTGGGATCGAAGTTTTTAGGGGAGAAAATTAGTGGAGAGAAGGTGGAGATATAAAAAAATGCCGGTAGTGGCGGAGCCACAGCGACATTTCAGTAAATATAAATTAATATATGTTTGATTTTTATGCAATCTTTTTTCTGATTCTTCTGTTTTTCTGATTCTGTTTTATGGCATGATATGCAATTAATTTTTTCAATTCGTGCTTCTTCATACTCACTCCATTATGCATTTTCTTCATCAGCCTAGCATACTGTTTTTTATCATACTTCCACTTTTCAGCTTTAATTGCGCACTGGAGCAGTACGTCTGTGAGCTGTAAAATATCAGTAGTTCTGCTGTCGAACTGATAAGATCTCATAATCCCAGTTGTCTTTCTGATTTGCTCTTGAAGCCCAATATTTTCATGAGTCGAATCAAAATCCATAAAAACTACAATATCCTTGGTGTGCTTTAATTTTTTCAACCTACTTACCGCATCAATTACTATATTTCTTTTCTGATTAATTTTTTTATTCCACTTTCTATAATAAAAACCCAAACAGCAGTTGCTATTAAACAATATATTTAGCCAGGATAATATAATATGTATCCGAGTATTATTTACAGTTACGAACTTAATTTCGGATCGATTGTCCTGATTTGACTGTCGGATCTCAAGGAGTAATTTCTGAAGCTCTGGTGTGTGTTTGACTACAAGAAAGCCTACATATCCCTCCGCCTTTTCCTCGTCTACAAAAATATCAAACATAATATTCACTTAAATACTGGAGGATGAACGTACACTATTTCAGCACATTAATCAACTCCCCCACCTTATCCACCTTCTCCCAACTAAACTCATTTCTCCCAAAATGACCGTAGGCGGCGGTTTTTTTGAAGATGGGTTTTCTGAGGTCTAATTGTTCGATGATATCGGATGGGGTGAGTGGGAAGTTCTTTCGAATCAATTCCACCAATTCATCGTCGGTTTTTTCGGAGGTTCCGAATGTATTCACATAAACCGATACTGGCTCCGCCACACCAATGGCGTATGCCAGCTGTACCTCGCAACGATCGGCCAGTTTGGCAGCGACTATATTCTTGGCGATGTAGCGGGCGGCGTAAGCAGCAGAACGGTCGACTTTCGTCGCGTCTTTTCCGCTAAAGCAACCTCCTCCATGCGGTGCAGAGCCACCGTACGTATCCACAATAATCTTGCGCCCTGTCATCCCTGCGTCTCCCGGAGGACCGCCGATGATGAATTTGCCCGTTGGATTCACGTGATAAATGGTTTCATCGTCCAGCCAGTCTCCGCACACAGGCTTTACCACGTGCTCAATGATGTCCTTTTCAATCTGCTCCTGATCAACCTCTGGTGAATGCTGAGTGGAAAGCACGACGGTATGAATGCGCTTTGGCTTGCCTTGAGACTCATATTCTACGGTGACCTGAGCTTTGCCATCAGGACGAAGGTAATCGAGGCCGTTTGATCGGCGAACCTCGGAAAGCTTTCGTGTGAGTCCGTGAGCGAGTGATATTGGTAGTGGCATTAATTCCTCGGTTTCATTGCACGCAAAGCCAAACATCATTCCTTGATCCCCTGCTCCACCAGGATTGACCCCCTGAGCGATATCGGGACTTTGTTCGTCGATGGAAGTAAGAACAGCGCAGGATTTTGAATCGAAACCGTATTCACCATTGTCATAACCGATATCTTTAATGGTTTGTCGGGCGATTTTCGGGATATCGACATAAGTAGTGGTGGTGATTTCCCCTGCGACGAGGACGAGCCCTGTGGTTACGAGCGTTTCGCACGCCACGCGTCCGTTCGGGTCTTTTTCTAAAATCGCGTCGAGGACGGCGTCGCTGATTTGGTCGGCCATTTTATCGGGGTGACCTTCGGTAACGGATTCGGATGTGAATAGGAATGACATAATATTAAAAGTTAATTTGCATTTTGGATTTTTGATTTTGCATTTAATTTTCTCATTTTAGAATTTTTCATTGAGTTGCCAAATGAATTGATCCTAAATGTGATTGCAAAATACAAATTACAAAATCCTAAATAAAAAAGTTTCTCAGATGAGAAGCCTTTTGCGACTATTCATCTTTTGTTGGATTTCGCACCTTCGTTCGATTGTCATATCGGACGGGTTGCGGAGCCGATCGCTGGGCCAAATCCCTAACGGCTACTCTTGATGAGCGATGATGTAGTTTTATGTTATTGTTTCTTAGGTCGTTTGTCAACTTATTATTGACATATTATTATTTTATTGTATAATTATCATAATCTAAATAAAGTATTACTATGCAACTCGAAGTTGAGCCTAGATCTAATTTTGACTCACCTCATTCTAAAACAGAAGAGTATCTTGTTAAATTGAGATCAATCGCTAGTAAATATGGCTTACGAGCTACGAATTGTGATGCTCTTAAACTCGTTCAAAATTTAGCTGATATTAAAGTTTCATCGGCTGACATTGAACTTATAAGGCACGATGTCTTACTTCTTATTGAGTGGGGGCTTTTCAGGGGTGGAAATAATTACGAGGCGCTTAAATTTGCATTAGCCGCTGGCGAAGCTGAGCTTATTCGAGAAAGGGCCAGAGAAATAATTGAGAATAGAGAGTGTGCGAATTTTGATGATTATAGAGTTGTTGCGCTAACTAGGGACTTCAATGCGATCAATATTTCAATGCGAGACTATATTGAGGGAAATGGTGGTTCGATGACATTTGTCAATCATGATATTTTTACGACCAACAGCATACCAAATAACCCTATAGCAGATTTATATTATCACATTCAAAATGGCTTGAAAGCTCATGTGAAAAAATTTAATATCCCCTTAAGAAACACTCCTAATATTCCTACTATTAATGCTGCTGTTGAGCTAAGTAAAAATAATTATGACCTTGTTATTGGTGTATTAAAATCTGGAAGCACCCTTGCTGTCCCCTTCGAGGTCTTAGGTGACAATGTTCGATATGTAGAATGGCATCGACACTGGACAAGAAAGCCGATATGGAGAAAAGTGGGGGAAACAACGGATAAGCCCACTGAGGCAAAAAGAGTGCTAATATGCGAGAATGATGCTGCTTCAGGCAAAACACTACAGGCCCTTCAGCCTATTTTAGACAAACTGAATCCTGACGAAGTAGACATTTGTTTTTCTGGCTATTTCCCAGACAAAAGCATTGATATAGCAGAAGGATTCCCATTTAGACACATTTATACAACCGAAAATGTAAACTACGACAACGTATGCAAAAACCTCCTGCATTTTAGAAGCCGACTATATTCAGTTTACAATTCAAATAAGCTAACAGCTAATACCGATAATGATCCGGCTTAAACGGCCCATTCACGCTCACTCCAATGTAATCCGCTTGTTTTTTAGTGAGCTTATCCAGCTTCACGCCAATTTTCGCTAAATGCAAACGGGCGACTTCTTCGTCGAGTTTTTTAGGGAGCATGTACACGCCAGCGGGATATTCTTCCGATTTAGTATAGAGTTCGATTTGAGCGAGGACTTGATTGGTGAAGGAGTTGCTCATTACAAAGCTTGGATGACCGGTGGCGCAACCGAGGTTTACTAGGCGGCCTTCGGCGAGGAGGATGAGTTCTTTGCCTGCCCGTCCGGAGCGACGCGAAGGCGGGTTGCCCATAATATATTTATCAACTTGTGGCTTGATGTTGATCTTCTTGTATTTTTTCAAGCTCGCGACATCGATTTCGTTATCGAAATGACCAATATTACACACAATCGCCTGATCGGGCATGGAACGGAGATGCTTGCCGGTAATAACATTATAATTACCCGTGGCGGTTACAAAGATGTTTCCGATTTTCGCGGCGTCATCCATCTGCATTACTTGGTAGCCTTCCATGGCGGCTTGTAGGGCGTTGATGGGGTCGATTTCGGTGATCACCACTCTGGCGCCTAATCCACTCATGGATCTTGCGCAACCTTTTCCGACATCGCCATAACCGACTACGACGGCTACTTTTCCGGCCACCATTACGTCGGTGGCACGTTTAATGCCGTCGACCAATGATTCACGGCAACCGTAGAGATTGTCGAATTTGGATTTGGTGACGCTGTCGTTGACGTTGATGGCGGGGGTTTTGAGCGTTCCTTTTTTCATCATCTCGTATAAGCGATGAACGCCTGTGGTGGTTTCTTCGGTGATTCCTTTGATTTCTTTCAATAACTTCGGACGTTTGTAGACGATTTGCGTTAAATCTCCGCCGTCATCGAGAATCATATTTGGACTTTTACCCCCTTTAAACTTGAGAGTTTGTTCAATGCACCAGTTGTATTCCTTTTCTGATTCCCCTTTCCACGCAAATACGGGAATGTTTTTTTTCGCGATCGCGGCGGCAGCGTGGTCTTGGGTGGAGAAGATATTACAACTGCTCCAACGCACTTCGGCACCTAATTCAATTAGAGTTTCGATTAAAACCGCCGTTTGAATCGTCATGTGAATACAGCCCGCGATACGAGCGCCTTTTAAGGGCTTTTTCTTCCCGTATTTTTTTCGTAACGACATTAACCCTGGCATTTCGTGTTCCGCGATTTCGATTTCTTTACGACCGAAACTGGCGAGTTTTATGTCTGCAACTTTGTAGTCCATTTTTATTGATTATTAATTATCTACTCTCCCAATAATTCCAATACCTTGATCACGATTTTGGATACCTCCGCACGAGTGATTGGATCGGCAGGACGGAAGGTTCCGTCTTCGTATCCACCCACCACTTCATTGTCGTATGCGTAAGCAACGTATTGGGCGTACCATTTGTCAATCAGAACATCTTCGAATCCGACATACCACCATCCATCTTTTGAGGCATAGTTCGTGTCGTAATGTTCGAATACATCCGCAAAACCAGCGGCTTCGATTAGGATCTTTAATGCGGCGGCACGAGTTACTGGATCGTTGGGTTTAAATTCACTTCCCATTCCTTGAACAATCCCGTTTTCTTTCGCTACTTTCACGTAAGCAGCGTACCAAGCGTCCATCCCTACATCAGTGAAAGGTTCTCCGTCTACACTTGCTGGAACGTCAAATCCAAGTGCGTTTACGGCTACTTTTGTCATTTCTGCACGAGTGATGAGATCGTTCGGTGCAAATACCCCATCGCTTTTTCCGCTCACAACGCCCCGATCAGCAATGTTATTAATATAGCTTTCAGCCCAGTGTCCGCTGATATCAGTGAATCCATTTACTGTATCAACAAAACGACTCACAGGACTTCCGATTCCATTAGAAGCTTCAATGGCGAAGTAACTGAAGTGATCGGCTTCAAAGTTCACTTTTCCGTCTTTAATTTCTCCCTCTCCAACAAAGCTCCACTCACGACCGTAAGGCGATGAATACACTCGCACCTTATCGCCTTCCTGCCCTTTTTCAAGCGGTACCTCAAAGGTTACCTTATTAGAAAAATTAAGAGTTGCTTTAGAAGACCCTACTTTGATTACCTGAAATACATTCTCCCTATAAAGCTTATCTCTTGATCCAATAATTGTTCCACCCAACTTACTTACCTTAGTGGTAGCGTAAAGTAATGGTGGCTCAATTTTTCCATCCCATTCGGTCACTGCAGTAAGCATTGTATTCTCTGGAATCTTCACCCAAAGCGTTGATGATTTATTGGGCTGGATTGTCATTACACCAGTCTCATTGGTTAATTCCACTGTTTTCATTCGTTCAATGGCGTCGTTTTTAATTACATTCGTACTGATTTGAACGGGACGAGTGTAGGTTTTTTCGCTTGTTACCATCCTTGAAAAAGTAGAACTGATGGTAGAAGTTCGATCGTTTGAATCTGCTGGAGGTGCTGTAGAACGTGAATAACCTCCACCGCCTCCTCCTCCACCAGAACTGGTGGTTGTGGTTGTAGCAACAACCACCGCTGCCAATGTTGCTCCAGCAACATCCGTTTTTTCGTCTAAAGTCACATCGGAATTATCCTGAGTTCGAACAATGAACGTATCGGTCGCTCCAGCCGTGGACCCGTTAAGCCCTCCAGCAATTTTAAACGACATATCGGTCGCTGTTGATACATCGGTACCCCCACTCCTTGTGAGTGTCATGGTTAAGCCAGTAACCGAAGCAGTGAGTGTGCCATCGACTCCAACTAAATTGGTGGCCACTTGATTATCAGCACTCAATATATTGAATTGAGTTGGGAAAACGATTTGAACTTTTCCATTCGCTGGAATGACATTTACATTCGTGAACGCAATCGTAAAGTTGGTGATCTGGCTCACGGTATTGTTACTTGGAGTAACCGATACAGCTGTAAGCGCGGCATCACTACTTTCAGTAATAGCTAAGCTTAACTCTTCCTCATTAGAGATTCCATTTAAATCCTGAACGGCAGCTGCCCGTAAATCTAAAATATTTGCACCTCCATCTCCGCTAGAAACTCCTGATGTTGCACGAAGTGCTGTAAGCTGAGCGCCTGTTAAAGTTAAAGAAAGTGTACTACTGTCCGCCTCTGTAATCACAGCTGGGCCTGATGCTGTTAGATCGGCTAGTGGAGCGTTAGTAGGTGATGCATCGTTAACATGGATATTTGTTAAATCTACATTCGTTCCCGGTGTCGCATCAATCGCCTCACTGAATACAATAGACATTTCACCGGTTGCATAATTCAAGGCCGAAGAAACGAAGGCTGGGGCCACCTCATCTGTGGCTGGTATTGCTCCCCCATCAGCAATCTCATTTGTTGCTGCTGAGTCATCTAAAATATCACCTGTTGCTGCGACGTAACCTACGTTTGGTGTTCCATCGGTGGCGGTTAATCCAGTTGTTGTGAGTGTAACTGTAGTGCTTCCTGATGGGGCTGTATTGGTTACTGCGGATGCACCTACTACTGTGAAGGAATCTGCAATGGCTGAACCAGATACGTTTTCGGAGAATGTAAGAACAATTGTGTTCAAAGCGGTTCTTACTGCTGTGAAGGTTGGCGCCACTTCATCTGTGGCTGGTACTGCTCCCCCATCAGCAATCTCATTTCCTGTTGAGTCTCCATCTATATCACCTGTTGCTGCAACGTAACCTACGTTTGGTGTTCCATCGGTGGCGGTTAATCCAGTTGTTGTGAGTG
>CBDUQS010000041.1:0-10212 GCA_965369815.1 uncultured bacterium
AACATCATTATGATACCAAGTTACCACCTTGCATGTCCTTTTTCTTCTTTTGCCCCCAGATCATATTATCTTTTACGTCGATCACTTCAATTCCTAAATCTAAAAATAGAGTGTAAATTTCGTCGAGCAAAATAACGTTTTCTTCAATTTCAGGCATCGCTTTTAAAAGCTCCTGATGGGTGACGAACTTTTGCTCCCGTCCCTTTTGAATGAGGTGACGGATGGCTTCAGGGTATTTTGCGAGTACTTTTTCATCGGGTTGAGGGATGAACTTGTTTTGAATTTTTTTGGCCATAAGGCAATAAAATTAAATCTTGATGGATAGTTTTAGTAGCTCATTATAACGACTTAATAGCACCTTTTTTTCTTGAATGTCTTCTGAGGTGCGTATTTTGATTTCGAAATCTTTTTGGGCTTTTTTCACATTGTTTTGATTGATGCCACGGATAAGGCTTTTAACCTCCCGAGCTACTGCCCCTTCTGAAAAATCAGGATAAGATTCTTCGATCAACATGCTATAAATTTCAATTTTCTCTCGATCTTCTTCACTTAATTCCTCCTTAAAACGGCTCATATCCAATGAGCTTCCAAGAGTGTACACTTTTTTAAGTAGGTTGTAAAACTTTTCTGTGTCTGAATTCAGCGCAATATTATCGATTAAATCCTTAGACACTTCTTTATACATTTCTGGATTGTCGAGGATAAAGCCCAATAGATATTCTTCTTTGCTAAATATTCTTTTCTTTGGTGCTGATGTTATTTCAGGTTCTCTCCCTCGGTAGGTTTTTGTTTCTCGAACATTTTTTAAATCATTCCATAAAAAGTTAACGTCTGTTTTTAGTTCAAGTGCTAGTTTGTTTAAATAAAATCCTCGTTCAACATCGGTTTTATAAAGCTTAATGAGGGGGAGTACAAAATCCATTATCTTTTTTTTGCCCTCGATGGAATCTTTGTCGAATTGACTGAAGGCATACTCGAAATAGAAGTCGATTATTGTGATTGGATTTTCTACCGATTTTTCCCATTCTTCTGGGTTCTTTTGAATGGCTTCGTCGGGGTCTTTCCCTCCTTGAATTTTAATGATTTTAATATTGAGCTCGGCTAATTGTGCCAATTCGATGGCGCGAAAAGTAGCCTCCATTCCAGCGGCGTCTCGATCGAAAGCAAAGGTGATGTTTTTTGTGTAGCGACTAATGAGTTTTAGTTGCTGTGGAGTGAGGGCGGTACCACAAGTAGCAACTACATTTTCGGTTCCTGCTTGATAAGCAGCAATCACATCCATATATCCTTCCATAAAAATAGCCTGATCCTTTTCTTTAATTGATTTCTTGCTCCAATTGAGCCCGTAAAGCACTCCGCTTTTGTTGTAAGCGGGGGTTTCAGGTGAATTCATGTATTTAGGCTCTCCTTCGCCCATAATACGTCCGCTAAAGCCAACAGGATTGTCTTGATGGTCGAAAATTGGAAAGATAACGCGATTTCGGAAGCGATCGAATATGTTTTGGTCGGCGATTGATCGCTGACTGGCGACCGCGGATTCGATGAGCTCCTTTTTTTCAAACCCTTTTTTCAGCAGAAAATCTTTGAGCTGATCGTATGAATCGGGGGCAAAACCGAGTTTAAACATTTTTATTGTTTCGTCGGTTAAGCCGCGATCTTTGAAATAGCCTTTTCTTCCCTGATTCGTTTCCATTATTTCTTCATAAAATTGTACCGCCCACTTATTGATCTCAATCACTTTGAGCCGTTTGTTGTTCAGTGCTGGCATTTTTTGAGGTACTGGAACATTGGCTTTCTCTGCCAAAATATGAACGGCTTCAACAAAGTTTACATTTTCTACTAATTGGGTGAATTTAAAAATGTCACCTCCTTGGTGGCATCCGAAACAGTAGGCGATCCCTTTTTCGGGGCTTACCATGAAGCTAGGTGTTTTCTCACCATGAAATGGACATAAACCTCTTAAGTTTCGACCGGCTTTCTTTAATTGAACATATCCTCCAACCAAGTCTTCGATGTTGATGCGTAATCGTATTTCCTCTAAATGATCCATAACAATTGAAGTTCAAAACTCTAAACTCAAAACTCTAAAATTATATTTGAGTTTTGGACTTTTGGTTTTGAGTTTAATAAAACAGGTTTTTTTGGTTTTCGTTTTGGATATATTCGATTTTTAGGTGGGCGTAGGCATTTGGGGTGACCATTCTACCGCGATTGGTACGATCGAGGAATCCGATTTGCATTAAATAAGGCTCATATAAATCTTCAATGGTTTCAGTCTCTTCGGCGGTGGCGGCGGCGATGGTGTTTAGGCCAACAGGTCCTCCGTTGAATTTTTCAATAATAGTAAGAAGTATCTTTCGATCGGTTCGATCCAGTCCAACGACATCAACCCCCATTGTTTTTAAGCTACTTTTGGTGAGTTCTACTTCAATGGTTTTTTTGTCTTCCACTTCGGCGAAATCACGGACTCGTTTGAGTAGGCGATTGGCAATACGAGGAGTTCTCCTGGAACACTTTGCAATCTCTTTAACCGCATTTTCTTCAATGTCCATTTTTAGTAAATTGGCTGATCGATGGATAATACTTTCCATTTCTTCGTTGTTGTAGAAATCGAGTTTGTAAATGTGTCCGAATCGATCACGAAGAGGGGAGGAGAGTGATCCGGCTTTGGTGGTGGCGCCGATGAGTGTGAATTTTGGCAATTCAATGCGCATGGAGCGGGCGGCGGGCCCTTTTCCGATAATAATATCCAAGGCGTAATCTTCCATAGCACTGTACAAAATCTCTTCAATGTGAGTTTTAATACGATGAATTTCATCGATAAACAGAATGTCGTTTTCTTCGAGGTTGCTGAGGATAGAAGCGAGATCTCCTTGTTTTTCAATTGCAGGACCAGAAGTGGTTTTGATATTTACCCCCATTTCACGAGCCACAATGTTAGCCAAAGTGGTTTTTCCGAGGCCTGGAGGGCCGTAAAGTAGAATATGCTCAACAGGTTCTCCTCGTTTTTTAGCAGCCTTAATTCCAACCCCCAGATTCAGCTTAATATCATTTTGCCCCACGTATTCACCGAGGGTTTTTGGGCGCAAGGCTAAATCGAAGTGATTGCTGTCAGTTTCGGTCTCTTGTGAGTCGGTGATTTTACTTTCTCGTTCAATCATAATTTCATAGTGCGAGTCTCAAGTCTCAAGTATTCATACATAAGACTCACACTCGCACTTGAGACTTAATTAGGAGGTTTTCATTATAGAGATAAAAAGTGAGTTATGCAATTTGCAATTTGGGCTAAAAAATGCTATAATTATTAGATTAATTTGATATAAAAACATGCTTTTACATTCTTTTCGACAATTTGAACCTCTTAATTCCTTTGTTTTTAAGGAAGGAGGTGAGGCTCCTAACTACTCAGTTCCAGTTGGTGATGAATCCTTGCCCGCATCTGCTCCTGGGTTAGACAATTCTGATAGTCAGGATTCGGCTGTTGAAGCTGAAGCAGATAAAAAAGAGAAGACTCCTGTAGATTCTGAGGCTGCGAAAGCAAAAAGAGATGCAAAGGTTGCTAGTGCTAGGAAAAAGGCAAAGCGAGGAAAGGAAGTGATTCGAAAGCGTTTGGATCGGAAAGATATTTTGGATGAAGAAGAGCAGGCAATATATGTTCCAAAAATCAGAGAAGCTATTGAAGTTTTTAGTCCTGATCGATGGTATGAATTTGTAAAAAAACATCAGGAATATAATGGAAATTATAAAGATTGGAATAAGGATTTTTGCAATCTGCTTGTCGAAGCAGGTCAGGCAACTCCGGAAGAGGTAAAAGATCCTAAAATTCAACGGAAATACGTAGCAGGACTTCAATATTTTTTAACGGATCATTTTTCTTCAGCAGGAGTTTCCTTTGAATTAAATGATGGCAAGAAAATTAATAAATTTACCTATGTGGATGGGCTTTTGGGTGGTTATACCATATCGGTTTTGGGTGCCTATTTAACCTCTCCTTTGTATGGCAAAAAGAAAGCAGAATGGACTCGCTTAGAAGGGGGGCTTCATGATGATTTTGTAAAAGGAAAGGGCGGCAGAAAAAAAGAATTTGGTGATGCCGTTGGTCATTTGCGTAGTCAATTGGAAAATGCTGATTACACTAAGGCAGGCCTTTCTACTGTTCAAGTGAATCCGGGAGAGCCTGTTGATCCGAATGTGGCGACTGTCCCAGAAGATGGAGAAGTTGTTACTGTAGAAGGGGAGCAGGTTGAGGTTGCAAGTGTGGAAGAGGAAAGAATAAAAAATGGGTCAGATGCTTTAGTGAGTAGAATGACTGCTCGTGGTTATAATCTGGGGCGATATAGGCAGGTTAATAGACTTCAAAAAGATTTTGAGAGAGAGGTTCAAGAAATATACAACAATCCTAACAGAAGCCCTGATATATCAGGTATTGGTGTTTATTTAAATAATATAGATGGTTCCTGGCCTCAAATTGCTTTTGATGATTATGAGGAAATGTGGGGTGACTCTAATGTAGATCAAAAGCAATTGGATGATAAATTAATGGATTCACTGAATCATTTAAAGAGTTCAGTGGATGATTATCATCGTTTGTTTGGAGTAATATTTAAACAAACGAAAGAGAAGTACGGAAAGCAATTCGCTCAATTTTTAAAAACACATAGTCTTCCTAAGGGCTTTAATCTTAAGAATACCAATCCCATTAATACAGAGACCATTATGGTTGATGGTGGTGATGGAAAGCCATTTTCTCATAGCTATGATTATGACAATCCACAATATGTTGCTCAGAGAAAACGTATTGAAAAAACTGATTTGGAGAAGAAAGATGGTATAGATGGGTTCTACCAGAAATTTTTTGATAAAAACCCAACAAAAGTGATTGCTAATTGGGGGGAGCTTCAAGCGTCATTAAAGGATCCAAAAGAAAATTCGACCAATCGATTATTGAGCTATTTTAATTTGGATGCAAATGAGAAGAATCAGAATAAAATTATGAAGCAAATTAACCAGGTTATTTTACTTGGAAATATGTATTTAACCGATAGTAAATTTAATGAGATTCAGGGGAATTTTAGAAAGGATCTGAGAGATCGTTTTGTTTTATTGGATGGTGGATATAGTAGTTATTATGAAAATTATCAGGGTAGGGACGATGAATTTATTTCAGAATTACTTTCGCCTCAAGATAAACTACAGCCCCATATTGCTTCTACATCTCATTAGGTAGTTTTTAAAATTGGATATTGAGGGTAATCCTTCAATTTCTTGCATTTTTTCAATATACCCCTAAAATTCATATCGTAAGTTCGTGCCCCAGTAGCTCAGTGGATAGAGCAACAGCCTTCTAAGCTGGAGGTCGCAAGTTCGATTCTTGCCTGGGGTACCATCCAAAAGCAAACTACTACCTACGAATTTCCGCATTGCGGAACTTCTTCGGCATCCGTTTACTTTTGGATCCCGCCCCACAGAATACCCCTCGCCTACTTCTAGGCCTCCTCGCATTCTGCGGGGACCCCAACTTTCCGCATTGCGGAACTTCTTCGGCATCCGTTTGCTTTTGGATCTCAACTCATGATTCTCAAGTGTTTGTTTATTTACTTGTTTTCTGCTATTTTTTTCTGCCTTAGTAAACCATTAGAAACCGCTTGATTCACACTCCTCTATATGGTATATCTATGCAGGTTTTTTTAATAAGGTTGACCCCATGTCCACAATCAGAGTTCGAAATTTGCGCAAGCGATATTGGAGCACGGAAGCGTTGAGAGGGATATCATTTGACATCAATCAGGGTGAAATTGTCGGTTTTCTAGGCCCTAACGGTGCTGGAAAAACAACCACGATGAAAATCTTAACCTGTTTTATGGCAGCGACGAGTGGGGATGCTCATGTGGCTAGTTATGATTGTTCTAAGGAGAGCATTACTGTTCGTCAAAAAATTGGTTATTTGCCAGAAAATAATCCGCTTTATACTGATATGACGGCTTTTGAATATCTGCGTTACATGGCGGAGCTTCACGATGTTTCTTCTTCGATTATTTTGGAACGAATAAAAGATGTAACTGTGGATTGTGGGTTGTCTGACAAGATTCATCAGCCCATTGGAACTCTTTCTAAGGGGTATCGTCAGCGCGTTGGTTTGGCGGCGGCCCTTGTTCACGATCCAGAAATCCTTATTCTCGATGAGCCAACCGTTGGTTTGGATCCGAACCAGATTGTTGAAATGAGGAATTTGATTAAAAAACTAGGCAAAGAAAAAACAGTTATTTTGTGCAGTCATATTTTGGCAGAGGTTGAAGCGACTTGTAATCGAATTATCATTATTAGTGAAGGTAAAATTGTGGCTTCTGGTACTCCTGCGGAGCTTCGTGGAAACGTTGAGGGGCACGCGGATCTTCGTTTGATTATTCGAGGTGATAAACAAGAGGTGATCAAAATGCTCAAGAAAATTTCAGGGGTTCGAAAAGTTGATCCTTATACCGTGAAAGAGAAGGGGGCTTATGGTTATGATTTGGTTGTTACTAAAAAACGAGATCTTCGTGAGGCAGTGACTCAGGCGGTTTTTGAAAATGAATTCAGGCTTCTTGAGATTCAAAAAGAAGTGGTGACGTTAGAGGAAATTTTTAATGAAGTAACTAAAGGAATGAAATCTATATAAAACGAATGGAGAGGCGAATTGACTAGCAAATAGATGGGCGAATGGACGAGAATATCAAAAATCAATTTGCCAATCAATCTGCCTCTCGCGAAGCTACCAATCAATACGAAATATATTATGAATTTTAAGCACATTAACACCATCATGAATAAGGAACTTCGGGGTTATTTTAACTCCCCGTTGGCCTATATATTTATTACCGTATTTTTGGTGTTTTCGTCTTGGTTTTACTTTCGTGGATTCTTTTTAAACAATATTGCGACGCTACGCCCATTCTTTTCCATGCTCCCTTGGATTTTTCTATTTCTTATTCCGGCAATTACGATGCGCTTGTGGGCGGAGGAACAGAAAATGGGAACCATTGAAGCCCTTTTAACTTCACCGATTAGTGAGTGGGAAGCGGTTCTTGGTAAATTTTTGGCGAGTTTTTCTTTTTTGATTATTTCATTATTTCTTTCAGGAATTTTACCTGTCATTTTGTTTTTTGTTGGTAGTCCTGATTGGGGAATGATCCTTGGTGGATATCTTGGTTCGGTTTTGCTTGGAGGAGCCTATCTTGCGATTGGTTTGTGGATTTCCAGTCTGACCAATAATCAGATTATTGCTTTTATCTTTTCAGTTATTACTGTTTTTACTTTGTTTATTATCGGTCAGCCGATTGTTCTTCAGACCACTCCGGTCTTCCTTACTTCTTTTTTCAAATACATTGGTATGGGAGCTCATTTTAATAGTATTTTACGTGGCGTGATCGATAGTCGAGATATTCTTTATTACGTTTCTTTGATTGGACTATTTTTATACTTTAATGTGACCAGCTTAAAAAGCCGGAAATGGCATAGCTAGTTGTTATTATGAATTTTTTAAGACGATTTAAATCAGCGCATAACTCATATCTTCTTACTCTCTTGGTAATAGGGATCGTTTTAATGGCTAATTTTATTGCAGCTCGTCATTTTCTTCGTGTTGATTTAACGCGAAATCAACTTTATGCCGTTTCGGATGCCAGTAAAACAATCATGAGGGAGTTGGATGATATTGTGATGGTGAAAGTCTTTTTTTCTGAGAAGCTTCCTCCGAATTTATTCAGTATTCGTCAGTATATTGGAGATGTTTTGGATGAACTTTCTTCTTATTCGAAGGGGAATCTAGTGATTCAGTTTTTAAACCCAGAACTTCCTGAGGTTCGTGATGAAGCTCTTTCCCTTGGCATCCCTCAGGTTCAAATGAACATTGTTGAAAAAGATAAGCTTGAAGTTAAGAATGGTTTTTTGGGAGCTTCTGTTGTTTACGGAGATCGTGTTGAAATTCTTCCTGTTGTTCAGAGCATGCTCAATGTGGAATATGATTTGGTAGCGGCAATCAAAAAGGTTACCTCGGAAGAGGCTCGTGTGGTTGGATTTTTGACAGGTCATGGTGAGCCTCCTTTAAAAGAACTGGTTGAGGTTGTTGGTCAACATAGAGATTCTTATTCTTTGTTAAAGCAGGCTTTAGAGCGTAATTATGAAGTGCGGGCGATCGATCTAGCTTCAGATATCGCCTTGGAAGGAGTTCATACTCTTATGATTGCTGGTCCGAAAACTCCTTTTTCTGATGATGAGAAATATGTGATTGATCAGTTCCTAATGAAGGGGGGGCATATCGCTGCTTTTTTGGATTCAATCCAGGTTAAAGAGAGTCTTGAAACCGAGATTCTTGATCTTAATTTGGATGACTTGCTGGAGCATTATGGCGTCCGAATTGGTAAAGAGTTTGTTTTGGATCACTCAAATGAAAATGCTTCTTTTAATCAGGGGCTTATGAACTTTGTCGTTCCTTATCCTTATTGGGTAAAGGCAGTTCGTCCTTATTTTGAGCCGATGAATCCCATTGTTTCAAAGCTTGAAGCGATTGTTCTTCCGTGGACAAGTCCTCTTTATATTCTTGAAAAAGAAGGTGTTGATGCTTTGGAACTTATTCATACCACTAAAAGTGCATGGATAAGTAAGGAGCCTTTCAATTTAGATCCAAGTTTGACTCAAAATTTGAGTGAGAAAAATCAGTACCCGATTAGCGTTCTTTTAAAAGGTCGATTTACTAGTTTCTTTAGTGATGATATAGCAGTTCAAGAGGATGGTTATTTAAGTAAATCAGATACTCCTGGTTATATTTTTGTGATTGGTAATTCTCGATTTATCATGGATAGATTTACTAAATATTCTCAAAACCTTTCTTTTGCCATGAACGCGATTGATTTTTTAACCTTAGATGAATCACTTATTAGCATTCGTTCAAAAACTGCTTACGATTTATCGTTAAAAGAGCTGAGTATCAATGGACGTCAATTGGTTAAGTTTATCGGTGTTTTGCTAATGCCTATTTTAGTGGTTGTATTTGGTATGACTCGATTACTTATTGATCGAAAAAAGAAAACTTTATTATAAAATCTCTCTCCTAATTCCTTTGTATGACTGAAAAATTAGAAAAACCTTTCCAATATTTTAATAAAATGAGTCCCCTTAAAAAAACACTGCTTATTTTTGTTTTTCTTTTGATTTTTATTCTTATTGTTGAGCAGCCGGGGAGCGATGATTCTAAGCGTCAAAAGAATCAACGCTTTCTTGCTCCTAAATTGGTAATAGAAGAGGCTTCTAAGATTCGCATTTATAATCCTGATACCGAGGAAATTATTCTTGATAAAGGGGATGGCGAGGTTTGGCGTGTTTCTAATGGTCGTTCTTTTCCTGCGAGTGATAATAAAATCCAAGACTTCCTTAAGACTATTCATGATTTTAAACAAGACGAAATTATCTCTAAAAATCCAGATCGTTTGTCTGTTTTTGGTCTTGATGAAGCGAGCGCGATTCAGGTTCAAGTTTGGAATTATAAGGAACGTCTTGTGGCTGACTTTTTTGCAGGAAAGACTTCGGAATTTAATAGTCAGTATTTTAAAAAAGACAAAGAAGACTATGTGATTCAATCTTCTCAGAATTTAAACTCCTTTTTGCTAGAAAATAAAGAAAGCTGGAAAGATAAAGCACTTCTTTCTCTTGGTGGAGTTGACGTTCGTCGAATTGCTTTTAAAAAATTGGATCAGGAAATGGTTTTAGAAAAAACAGGTGAGATTTGGCGTATGATTCAGCCTGAAGAATTTAAGGCAGATGAGTTGGCTATGCGGACGTTATTTGATCAATTAGAGCAGGTTCAGGCAGATGCTTTTGCAGATGCCGTTGAAGCTAGTCAGGCTGACTTCAATGATCCTGATTATAAAATCTCGATTCGATTCACGGATGATTCTTTAAAGCTAATTCTTTTTAAGGCTTCTGATGAGGAGGGGAGATTTTTTGCTAAAAATGGTGAGAGCGATATGATTTATTACACTTCCTCACAGTTGATTGATAATATTTTTGGATTGGAGTTTAAGGTGGATGACTCGGTACAATAACCATTCTATGACCAAGCCTTATCCTCCCTTTGCGGCAAGCCGCGACTGACCTTCTTTTTGTAATGATGCTTTTATGTACAACGATGAAGTATAGTTCACCCTTCTTCATTTTTTATCACTAAAAAAACGAAGCAAA
>CBDUQS010000042.1:0-9898 GCA_965369815.1 uncultured bacterium
GAGAATTATTTCGCTCAACCCAACAGCTACAATCAGATAGCGATGTCTGATCTTCTTAAGAAAAATTTTGTTAATAAAAAGGGGAATCGTATTGATTTTAGGGATAAAATTGTACTTATTGGACCCACTGCCATTGATCTTCAGGATTATTATCTTTCACCTGTGAGCCAGGGGGTTCGTATGCCAGGCGTTGAGATTCATGCGAATAATATTCAAACTATTATTTCGGGGAAATTCCTTCGAGATCAATCCCGATTGAGCTTATGGATCTTTTTAATGACTTTAATTGTCGTTAATTTATTTCTTTTCGCAAAACTTCGGGTTCGCTTTGCCATTCCGATTCTCTTAGCGGAACTTTTTGGAGTGGTTCTGGCGGGGATTATGGCTTATGAATCACGATTGTTTTTAAATGTGATTTACCCTCTCATCACGATTCTCCTTACTTTTATAGGCACTTTTTTGCTTCGCTTTATTTTAGAGCAAAATGAACGTAAATTCATTGAGGGAGCTTTTGGTCACTACGTGAATAAATCGGTAGTTGATCAGATTTTAAAAGATCCAAAAATGATGGAGCTGGGAGGAGCTAAGCGTGAAGTGACTGCTTTCTTCTCAGACATTGCCGGCTTCACCTCAATTTCCGAAAAAATGGAACCGAGTCAATTGGTTAATTTACTCAATCGATATCTGGATGACATGACAACGATTATTCTTGATAAGAATGGTACTTTGGATAAGTATGAGGGAGATGCGATTATGGCCTTTTGGGGAGCGCCTCTTCCCATGGAAGACCATGCTAAAAATGCTTGTTTAGCCGCTTTAGAAAATCAAAAAAAGCTCATTGAGTTCCGACAAGAATGTAAAAAACAGGGTCTTCCTGAAATTCGTATTCGTATCGGCATCAATTCAGGTGAAGCAATTGCGGGGAATATGGGGTCTAAAACTCGTTTTGATTACACTATTATGGGAGACAATGTGAACTTAGCTTCCCGACTGGAGAGCATCAACAAGCAATATGACACTGAGCTGATGATTTCAGAGAACACTTATGAGGTTATTAAAGAAGATTTTATATGCCGTGAGCTTGATCAAATTCGAGTGAAAGGAAAAGAGCACCCTGTTCGTGTTTATGAGCTAATTAGCACAAAAGAGAGTGCAGACTCAGCTAAACAATCTATAATTCAGACTTTTTCTGAAGCATTGGCTCTTTATCGAAAAAAAGATTTTAATAATGCGATGCAAAAGTTCTCGTCAATTCCCAATGATCCCCCTTCAAAAATATTTGTGGATCGATGTAATGAATTTATTAAAAACCCACCCGCAATGGATTGGGATGGGGTGTGGACGTTTGAGGTTAAATAATTGCAGAGAAAATTCATGAATTTTCTGTACATTTATTTAAGCAATCCAGTAAACTGTAAAAGCAATCACAACAATCAATGCGTTGCGAATCATCATTTTGTAATCTCGCTTGTAAGGCTGTTTTTTTCGCATATTCAAGTATGTCCATCGAGACACATCGTAGAAGTATGTGACTAAAGTTAGGATCAAAGCAAAGCTAAGAATCGAATCGTTAAAATAATATTTCAGCCATTCCCCTGGCCATAGTGGTGCGAGTACTCCCCAGTAAACTACCACCCCCCAAATCACTAATAGGTGAGCGAGCTGATCTGATACATAAAGTAAAAACGGATTCCATTTTGTGTTTTTCCCCAAATAAATCTTCAACTGGTCTAGGCCTGTATGGGTCACAAAAATAAATAGGATTCCTAACCACACTTTTCCCATATATAAAAAAGGAATAGTGAGAATTAATGAAACAACAAAATGAGTGAAGCTATGAATTAAGATACCCAAAGGATGCTTTTGCTTGTACTTTGCCAGCCAATTCCATTGGAAAGGATAATCTGCGAGAAAGTGGGCGAGGATGAGATGAAGAAGAATGTTCATATTTTTAAGTGCAAGTGCGAGTCTCAGTCCGATGTCCATCGGACCGCACTTGCACTTGAGACTAAATTAAGAGATTGCGTTGGCTCGTTTTACAACTTCGTAGCTGACAATAGAGGCGATAGAGCTATTGGTTTCCATCAGATATTTAAAGTCGTCTTTTGAAAGAGTAAGAAGCTCTACATCGGATACGCTTTTAATAGTGGCATTTCGAGTTTCATCGGATACCAATGCCATTTCTCCAAAAAACTGACCGTCTTTTAAGAGTGCGAGAATCGTATTATCGCGAAGCACCTGAACCTCACCACGCTTAATGACATACATTACATCTCCCTCGTCTCCTTCATTAAAAAGGATGTGATTTTCTGGAAAATACTGCATTTGAATTTTTTCAACAATCTTTTGAAGATCCTCATCGGATAATTCGGCAAAGAATGGAATGTTTTTTAGAATTTCGATCATGATTTTTTATTTTTAGATTTTACAAGAATCAGTATAGCAAATTGGATTCCGTATATTCAAGGTGGGCTTTTCTTTTTATTCAGCCCCCTCTTACTGATAATCCGGTTGGGAACGCATTGCTTGCTCCAAAGTAATAATGATTCCATTGGGTTTTTTGACATAAAATTTTAACCCTCTGTGCATGCGCTTTATATGCTCAATATATCTTTCGGTAAAAAATTTATTAGTCAGACCTTCAGGGTAATAGGCATTGGCAATCTCCAAAAGCATTTCAATAATCCCTATTGAGCTTTTTTTACTGATTCCTAAATTCGCAGCTACCGATTTAGCGTTGAGTGGTGTGCTATTGGAAATAGACTGTCTTAATTCATCTTTTAATAACATATTCAGCATTTCAACCTCGTAGGCATAGGCTGTTGTCTCTTCATTTAAAACAACTGCCCTTTCCCCATCCTCACTCCTTTGGGTAAATATTGCCATGTAATTATCGAATTTTTCTTTTGTGTCTAGCCCCATTCTTGTGATCGCATCATTACAAGCATGCTTAAGCTCGTGATACACAACCAGCATATCAGCAACATCATCTAAATCTAGACTTGGAGAGAGTCTAATAAGCCTCCCAGCAGGAGCGAATTCAGCAATGGTTCCTGCTGTACTTCCTAATCCATAAGAATAATAATGTATATTTTCTTGTGCAAAGATGCCGTCTCCGTCCGTATCAGCAATTTTTTTTACACGCTCATTATAATTTTTATGCGGATTGGCTTCGTTAATTTTTGCAATAACAAAAGGAGAGGCCATCTCCTCTCTAAAGTGTTGATCCTCCACCTGTTCTAAAAATGGCTTCACTCTTTGCTCAAGTTTTGCCATTCCAGCTTCTGCCTTCTGAATAAGGATATTTAAATCCTCAATCGATTCATTGCCTTCTGGGGCAGGATTGAAAGCTTCTTTTTTCCTAGCTGGGGGAGTTTTGTCCTCTTCATCACCCTGAAATAATAAATTGATTCCTCCAATGGCTATACCTGCAGTAACGCCTCCTTTAACAAGCAAGCCGATTGCATGGCGCCTAGTAATAGCAATCGATCTATCCAACTGCTTCTGATCGACCTTCCTTAGAGTCCCTTTGTTTCTCTCAGATTTATTTCTGAGTTTGGTGATTTTTTTCCGAGCCCCAATCACATCAGGCCCACCAGAAAACATATCTTTAAGAAATTTCATATGCAGTTAAAAATGGGGATTACATTATAATGTATATTATAAATTGTCAATATTGTTCTCGTGCCTGAATGACACCTGTGCAAACTGGACTTTGACAAAATGATATTACTAATTTCGCCCCGAAGGGCATTGACTTCTTTAAAAAAATATGCAACTCTATGAAAACTGGCTTATTAATGCCAATTGCTCCCTCCATAACCCAAAAAAACTTTGAAAAAGATCATTGTAAAAGGTGCTCGTGTGCACAATTTAAAAAATATTGATGTTGAAATCCCACGAGATCAGCTCGTTGTGATTACAGGTCCGTCTGGATCGGGAAAATCATCGCTGGCTTTCGATACGATTTATGCAGAAGGACAACGTCGTTATGTGGAAAGTTTGAGCACTTATGCCCGTCAGTTTTTGCAATTGATGGAAAAACCAGATGTCGATTCGATCGACGGTCTTTCTCCTGCTATTTCAATTGATCAGAAAACCGCGAGCCGTAACCCTCGCTCTACTGTTGGAACGGTGACGGAAATTTATGATTATCTGCGTTTATTTTTTGCAAAAGTGGGTCGACCTCATTGTCCTAAATGTGGAAAAACAATCAGCAAGCAAAGTGCTAGTCAGATTATTGATTTGATTGCCGAAATGACGGAAGGGAAACGTATTATGCTTCTTGCTCCAATGGTGCACGATCGGAAGGGGGAACATCACAAAGTTCTTGAGAAAATTAAGAAAGAGGGTTTTGTCCGCTATCGAGCTGACGGCCATGTTTATTCAGTGAACGAGGATCTTCAATTGGATCCCAATAAAAAACATACGATTGAGATTATTGTCGATCGTATTGTGGTTCAGAATCTAAAGAGAAGTTTTGTAAAATTGAAATCAGGAGACGAAATTGAAGAAAAAAATGAAGATCGCTCTCGTCTTTCTGACTCGCTTGAAACTGCCCTTCGATTTGGTGAAGGGGTGGTTAAAATTGTGGATGCGGACAGTGGAGAAGAAGAAGTTTTTTCTGAAAACTTTGCTTGTGATGTTTGTGGAATTTCTATTCCCGAAATCCAACCTCGATCTTTCAGCTTTAATTCTCCTCATGGTGCCTGTCCTGAATGTCATGGATTGGGATCTAAACTTAAAATCAACCCAGACCTTGTAATGCCCAACCCACGTTTGACCATTGCGGAGGGAGCTATTATTCCGTGGTCGACCTCCAGCATGCGAATGAACTGGTACACCAACCTTCTACGTGAAGTAGGAAAGAAATATGAATTTGATGTCCATACTCCCGTTGGAAAGTTGAGTGAAAAGCAAATTGAAGTGATTTTAAATGGTGCTGGCAAAGAAAAATATCAAGCGACTTACACCAGTCAAAATTCAAATTACGAGACTCAAACCACCTACGAAGGAGTGATTCCCAATTTAGAGCGCCGTTATCATGAATCGGATTCGGATTATGTACGTAGAAACATTGAGCGATTTATGGAAGAATTGACTTGTGAACTTTGTGAAGGGAAGCGTCTTCGGCCTGAAATCTTAAGTATCACGGTTGATAAGCAATCGATTTATGATGTGACTGAAATGTCGATTGAGGAAGCTCGTGTCTTTTTTGAATCCCTACTTCCTGAAAACAATAAAGATAAACTCACTCAATCGGAATACATCATTGGTAAGCTGATTATTCAGGAAGTTATTAGCCGTTTACTATTTCTACACAATGTTGGGCTCGCCTATTTAACGCTTAATCGCTCTGCGAACACTCTTTCTGGTGGAGAGGCTCAGCGAATTCGACTGGCAACTCAAATTGGATCTTCTCTTCAGGGGGTTTTATATGTTTTAGATGAGCCATCTATTGGACTTCATCAGCGCGACAATGCTCGCCTGATCAAAACCATGGAGAATTTAAGAAATTTGGGGAATACGGTTTTAGTAGTAGAGCACGATGAGGAAACCATCTCGGCTGCTGATTATGTTTTAGATGTTGGCCCTGCAGCGGGAAAACATGGTGGAGTTATTATTGCTCAAGGAACTGCGGATGAAATTCGTAAAAATAAAAAATCAATTACAGGTGATTATCTTTCCGGTCGTAAAAAAATTGATATCCCAAAAGAACGCCGGAAGGGCAATGGGAAATCTCTAGAAATTATTGGAGCCTCTGAACATAACTTAAAAAATGTTAATGTTAAAATTCCTCTCAATACCTTTATCGGTGTTACGGGTGTTTCTGGATCTGGGAAGTCATCGTTAATCAACTACGTTCTTTGTCCTGTTTTGAGCACAAAACTCAATCGTGCAAAACATCGTGCAGGTGCCCATAAAGAAATTAAAGGGGTTGAACATTTGGACAAAATTATTAATATTGATCAATCTCCAATCGGACGTACTCCACGCAGTAATCCTGCAACCTATACTGGAGTGTTCACCGATATTCGTGAGCTTTACGCTGCGACTACCGAAGCGAAGCTTAGAGGTTATAAAGAAGGACGTTTTAGCTTTAATGTGAAAGGAGGTCGTTGTGAATCTTGTAAGGGAGATGGAATTGTAAAAATTGAAATGCACTTTCTTCCAGATGTATATGTGCCTTGCGAAATTTGTAAAGGAAGACGTTACAATGCGGAAGCACTTGAGGTTACCTGGCACGGGAAGAACATTGCTGATGTTTTAGATATGACCGTCGCGGAGGCGCTTGAGTTTTTTGATGCGATTCCTCAGATCAAAAATAAGCTCAGTACCTTAACTAGCGTGGGGCTCGGCTATATTCACCTTGGTCAAAGTGCCACCACTCTTTCTGGAGGAGAAGCTCAGCGTGTAAAGCTAGCAACTGAACTCGCTAAGAGATCCACTGGTAAAACAATTTATGTTCTTGATGAACCCACTACTGGTCTGCATTTTGCCGACGTTAAAAAACTTTTGAGCGTTCTACAAGCCTTGGTTGATAAGGGAAATACAGTGCTAACCATTGAGCATAATCTGGATGTGATTAAATCGGTTGATTATGTTATTGATATTGGGCCTGAAGGAGGAAGTGGAGGAGGTGAAATTCTTTGTACTGGAACCCCTGAAGAGGTGGCGAAATGTAAAAAAAGCTATACGGGGCAGTATTTAGCGAAGATGTTAAAAGCTTAATGATTTATTATCCCAATAGTCTTCATTAACCTTTCCTGATTCCAAATCTTTCCAATATTGCTCATCCATTCTTCCTATAGTCCAATGTTTGAAGTACTCTTTTATTTTGGCTATTTTTTGTGCCAATGCCAAGTCTTCCCTTCCTAGCAATCCAGCTTTTTTAGTATCAATCATCAAAAGCTCATGAGCAGTCGCCTGATCTTCATTTTCATTGATTAAGCCGTAATCACGAGCAAACCCACTCGGTCTTGTGAAGCCATTTCTCACCTTAATGATCAGTCTATCAAAATAAGAGTAACTCCTTGTATAGTCCTGTTGATTGGCGGTGTTTAAATCCTTCCAATCGCTGTCGTTATTGCTGCTCTTGTGCCTAAAAGGTCCATCGGTACCACTTCTGCGAGTTAGGACCACTCCCCAAAAATCTATTAATTTCTTGAATTCTGGATCCGCCTTAAGTTCACCCCACGAACGATTTAAATCCAGGTTTGGACTTCTTTCTAAAGTTCTGTCTACAAAAAACTGAAAACTGTGTTTTGTGTCCATTCCATCAAAAGTGTGCGAAAGCTCATGATGAAAAGTTCCCTCACCTAATGACACATCTGACAATAAAATTATAGGAGACCGCTTTTTACCCGCACGTGCTGCCTGTCCACCTAAATAAGATTTATCATATTCGTCCTTTAAAAATCTCTTAATTAAAATTTTCAACTCCAATATTTTTATTAACTCAGGAGGATATTTGGAAAGTGCTGATTTTAAATTGTCTAATGCATTGTGCTTCCTATCGAGTGGGACTTTTCCTGATACTTCACTAAATCTTATTGAACAATTATACCTCTCCTTAAGATTTGCCCTACCACTTTCAACCCTTTCATCATATTGATCTTCTGTTACCAGGTCGGATGCCAGGCATGGGAGACTGACGTTTGTGTAATTTTCGACCCCCGCCACCGCTAAAACTCCTGCGCCGAAAAGCCCTTTTAAAACCTGCCTGCGAGAAAGCAGGCTTTCTCTGGTTGGACTTTTCCTAAAGCACTCTCTGAACTGATCAATTCTTGGTTTTGACATTTTTAATAACAATAAAATTGCTATGATATATTAAAATATAATATGCATATTGTCAATCTTTAAATAAGTCAAAAAATCATATGCCTATCCTCTGAATTTCGAAGGCTCTATGATGTCTTCTTCACCACAATCAAAGTAATATCATCCGCCTGAGGGAAGTCTCCCATAAAGTCGCGAACATCTTTAATGAGTCCGTCGTGAATTTCTTGTGCAGTGGTTAGCTGACTGTTTTTAATAATTGATTCCTTAAAGCGATCCATTCCGTAACTTTCGGTATCTGTTTGCCATGCCTCTGGAATTCCGTCGGTATATAGCACCGCTATATCTCCCATTTCCATTTGTACAAAGTCTGTTTTTACAATCGGTGCGATATCAGGAACCATTCCAAGCGCCATTCCCCCCGTTGATAGTTCGCTAATGGTTTTATCGCTCGCCTTAAAATGAACAATAGGATCGTGTCCCGCTTGAGTGAATCCAATTTTAGACTCGTTCACATACCAATGAGCCATCACCATCGTCATAAATACATTTGAACGAGTTTTGGCTTTTAATATTCTGTTTAAATGGGTAATGAGCTCCTGAGTGGTTTGATAATGTTCCATGAAAGCTGGAACCAAAGCGTTATTAATCGCCGATACCAATCCCGCTGGAACCCCATGTCCTGTTACATCTCCGATATAAAAAATCATATTACCATCTTCTAACATAAGAAAATCATAACAGTCCCCTCCCACTTCTTCCGCAGAAACCAAGCTCGCTGCGATATCCAGACCCTTTACTTGTGGTACTTGTGATGGCAGAAGCTCCATTTGGATTTCTCCCGCCAATTCCAACTCACGAGTAAGCTTTTCCTTTTCCACCATTTGCTGAGTACTCACTTCCAAATCAGCGGCCATTCGATTAAATGTATCTGCCAGCTGTCCAATTTCACTTTTTGACTTTACCTCAATTCGTGTCGCTAAATCTCCCGAACCAATTTTAACCGCCCCCTCGGTCAACGTTTTGATTGGGGATGTAATTTTTCCAGCAATGATTCCTCCGATAAACAAAGCGATCACAATACCGAAAGCGGCTAGGATCAACATGTTATTCCGCGTTGCGCTCACTCGCTCTGTTAGAGCGTCATAAGTGACGCGATAAAGGACGGAAAAAGAACGAAGCGCGTTGTTTGAATCACGAAAAGGATAAACAATATTTTTGATTCGCTCAGATGCGTTAATAGGCTCTACTGTACGACCATTGAAGTTGGTATAGCGGACTTCTCCATCCGCCTTATCTAAATAAATCATACGCCCTTTATTGGTTTTTACTGAAGGCATCACCGCCTGAATTCGCTCCAAATCTTCATTGCTTAACTTATCGAACAACTCAGTGTCTGGGCGATAAAGAGACTCTCCAATATAATTAAAAATACTGATGGCCGGAATATCTTCGTTTAAGCCATAAATATCTGCCATTTCACGGTCGAAATGAGCAAACGCCTGCTGGACGTAGTTGTTTTCGTAATTGGAGATAATTCGCTCATGAGTGAGCTCTGAAAAGCTAACTGCATTATTGAAGATGTCTAAACTGATTTCCTGAGTTTTCTGACTAATAATGAAATACGTGGATGCTGCTAAAACCGCAATGATTACCATTGAAGTTCCAAGAACTATTTGTGATTTAACGGATTTTAACATTTTTTCTTATTTATTCCAGATTGCTATCAGATTGCTTGAGCCATCTGAAGGCTATTTGAAAGCTATATGGATAAATCTATATATTATACCAAAAAATCCCCTCTGACACAAGGGGGAAAGTTTTATTTAGCTTGGATTGCCTATAAATTAATCAGCATAAATGCAATAGATCCCCCGAAAACTGCCCCTACAGAGACTTCCCAAACAGTATGACCAAGTGATTCTTCCAAATTAAATCCTTTTTTTATTTTATTGATCGCCTTTGCATGTAAGCCAGCTTCATTTCGAAGATTAACTGCGTCATACATCACGATTAAAGCCAATACCGCACTAATCATAAATAAAGTGCTCCCAACCCCCTCTCTGTAAGCTACAACTACCACCAGTGCGGAAACAAATGATGAATGTCCACTTGGCAT
>CBDUQS010000043.1:0-8947 GCA_965369815.1 uncultured bacterium
GAAAGTAGTATCCAGTGATCCGTCCACATTGTAGCGGGCCAGAGCGAAGTCGTTGGCGGCTCCAGAATTAGTAGTCCCCGCCACCACGATCTTCCCATCAGACTGGATGGCAACGGCATTAATCTGGTCGTTGTTTCCCCCGAAATCCGTGACAAGCTTTCCATCAGTGCTGAAAGTAGTATCCAGTGATCCGTCCACATTGTAGCGGGCCAGAGCGAAGTCGTTGTCGCTTCCGTTGTAACTATATCCCCCAATGACAGTCTTTCCATCACTTTGTATAGCAACGGCTTTGGCACTATCCGTACCACCCCCTACCGCTGTGGTTACCGTTCCACTCGCACTATTCCCCGGATCCACAGAATCATTAGCCCCACAAGCAATACCTGCATAAACCGTCCCAATCACCGGAACATGATTAACCTTAAATGGAGAATTCCCAGCATCCGATGAAGAACATAAGCTAGGAGTATTGTCATCACAAACAAAGCCAATCCAAGCATAACTTTCAGAAGAAAGACCACTAGAAGAAGTAGTAATAGGAGTAATAGCATCTCCACTGGTGGTCAAAGTACTAACCGCATACTCAGTCCCACTACAGCTTGGAGCCCCTCCCGTAGCATGACCTGTTGCGGTAGATAAAGAATCACAAATAAGTAAGTAGTAACCATCTCCATTCGTATCCGTTGCAGTTCCTGTAAATGTCACATCATTATCTTCATCGGTTGGTGTTGTTCCATCACTATCATCAGCAGGTGATATATCAAAAGCAGGGGCATTGTTATCTATAGTTAAAGAAGTTGGAACTCCTTCAGCCGAAGCCCCCTCTCCTCCATATCCATCAAAATGGGGAACATCAAAAGTTACGGTATTGCTGGTACAGCTAATGCTGGTACAAGCAGGTGTCGTTCCTGTATTACATTCTTGACCATTTGTTTTAATATCTGCCAGACTATTATAAAAACTAGTCGCATAGTAAAGAGTTATATCCGTACAACTATCCACACCCAAGCTAACCGTCGCAGCGCTATCTATACTTGCATCCAAATTGGTTGCATCCAAACTTACATAACCAGTTCCAATATTCACATAGCTGTCATAATTCTCATCACCGGCATTCACACTGCCACCCCATGTAACAGAGCCAAGTGTATTGGCCAGCTTCATACCACTGACAGCTTCAATATCACCCTCAGAACTAAAATCTGTAGAGCCATTTCCAGTAGTAAAGTTAGTAACTAAAGGAAGACCTGCTAATTGAGCAGAGGTATAAGAACCTGCTTCAGCGCCCCTCTCATCTGGAGAGTTGTATTTACCAGCCCCCCCTGGAGCGACCGAATCGGCCGTTAAACCAGAAAGCGTTCCACTACTATCGGTAGTATAATTAATCGAAATAATTCCACCTCCTCCTCCACCGCCATGGTATCCCCCACTAGTCACAATACTAGCCCCTCCAGCAGCACTGATAGAACCAGTGCCAGCATAAGTATCGGTAGTGATATAAATACTACCTCCGGAACCTCCCCCTGCAGATAATTTGTTCCCAAAACTATAACCTCCATCACCTCCATCTACCGAAATAGCTCCGTTATTGGTTAGTGTTCCGGAAAGTGAAAGGATGATATACCCTCCGCCATGACCACCAGATAATGTTACGTTAGAACTACCATTATCGACAAGTGTTCCGCCAGATGAGCCCATTAATACAGGGGCTGTCGTGCTGTCATAAGTAGCTCCTTCCGCCTTACTCCCGGAAGTTCCACCTGCTCCACCATGTCCGGCTCCAGACGCATAGGCACCAGAAAGATCTCCAATGGCTCCCGTTCCATAACCCGCCGTAGTAGTAGTGCAAGCATTGCCTGGATCGGTTGGCCCATATCCATAAATCTCATTCGTTCCTTGAGTCCCATCACAACCTTTGCTACTTGCACCCAGCACAGCACTTGAACCAATGGTTAAGTTTGCGACATTTGACCAGTTGATATTGCCAATCATACTACTTGTGCCAGCAAGGGAAAGAGTTGAAATAGCACCGCTTAAGCCGATTATACCCTCCTTTCCAGTATTAATATAAACATCAGTCCAAGTATAAGAACCTGTTGGAACGATAAAGCTAATATCACCGGTTGTGAGGGCTGAATTAATCCATGCTCCTGTACCCAAGCTGAAGCTGCTACTTGCCGAAAAGCCAAGATCTGAACGAGTATGAAGAAAAGCATCATCACTAAAAGTTAATGCTCCACTGGAATTTAAATCGAATGAGGTGAAGCTATCATCACAAACAAGTCTTCCACCAAAGGTAATGCTGGTCGCCGCTGTAATAGAAGGGGTACTAGCAGTTGCATCACAAAGTTGTCGAGAAGCACCCGTATCAGAAGTCCACGTATCTACATCCCAGTCGGTATCATCGTAATCAAAACCATAATAAATATAAATATCATCATCTGTACTATCACCAGATGTCCCCGCATCATTTTGAACAAAAACAGTTCCATCTTGCCCACTATCAGCGGTTCCAGTAGCAGTTCCGCCACTTGCATCAAATTTACTAGCACTAAGTGTGTAGCCACTAAGGGAGCTGACATAAAGCGCGATACGACCCCCTCCACCTCCACCACTTTCATATCCACCATTGGCAATATCTCCATCTCCACCATACGCTTCAAAAACACCTGTACTACCCGCCAGTACATTGGTGGTTACATAAATACTTCCTCCGGAACCTCCACCTGATGTAATATTATTCCAATAATCATTGCCTCCATAGCCTCCATTAGAATCAATGGTTCCATTGTGAGTAAGTGTTCCTGATACATTAATTTTTATAACCCCTCCACCCGCACCACCGAATACACCACCATTACCACCCGATGAGCCAAAAAGCTCCGGTGTATATGGATTGCCATATTTTGGTCCTCCAGTTCCACCATCTCCACCCCCTCCATCTCCCCCATAAGCACCCCCACCCCCTCCGTATTGAGATGATGCACTTGTACCCCCTCCATAACCACTCGTCTGGTACGTACAAATATTGGTTGTTGTATTCGGGCCATACCCATCATCAGGGCTGGCTAAAGATTCACAACCATCATAAGTTGAACTAATAATTCCACCACTATCAATTTCTAAATTACCAAATCTCATTTCAGGAAAATAACCAGTGGTTAGATCTCCGGTTAGGCCAATTGACCCCGTTGTTATATGAACATCCGAAGCGGTACAGTCGTAATAGTCAGAACTACTAGAAAAACCAGTAGTATCAACAATTCGACCAGTACTAACCGTAATCGTTCCATCGGCCGTACTGTCGTCATCCCAGGTACTACCATCTATAAAGGGGCAGGTTTTTGAAGCTGCATGTGCCCGATCCACATTCCCATTCTGATTCACCAAAAGCTGATTCGCAAAAACCGTGGCGAGCGAAAGAAGTAGCGCAACGAGATAAAAAGGCGTGTGATTACTAGTCAATTTTTTCATGATGAGATTTTTTATTTTTCAATTATTCTGATTTTATCAAATATATACTATTGAGTACATAAAGAATTGTTTTTAAATCCCGCCTTTAAGTCGGAGTGGCAATCTGCTAAAATACCCATGCTTTTTTAACGATAGAATCATGCGAAAAATATTAGTCAGTTTCCTCATTGGTCTTTTCTTACTTCCTCAGGTGGCCAGTGCAGCCGTCAGTTTCGATTTAAACAATGTGCGAGCGGTCATCAGATCTGAGAGTACAGTTCAGGTAGAAAAAAACATCATTTTTGATGCTTCTCAGTCCTTTTTGCCAGACGAAAAGGCTCAAACTTCCTATTTGTGGGATTTCGGAGACAATAGTGGAACTCAAACAGGGGTCGAAGTCGTTCATTCTTATACTCAGCCAGGGGATCATTTAGTTACCTTATCGGTTACACAGAACGGAGAAACTTCTTCAATTGCCCGAAGTGTGGTGGCTTACGAAAAACTACTTTTGCTTTTAACCGATGTAACCGAACGTCGTGCCAGTGTCGAGAATCTAACGCAAAAGGCTTTCGAAAAAGGCACATTTATTAAAACGATTGAAAGTTTTGACAGTACGACAGCCTTTATGTCGGAAGAAGCTCTTTCTAAAAAGCTAACCGAGGAAGTCGATATCATTCGTAGCGTTGATGCGATTGCGATCTGGACGACTCGCGGAAGCGGAATCAATGCTTTAACTCGTTTGCTTCGTGAACGGCCTGAAATGCAAGGTACTCTCTCTGATAAAACCATTTTGGTGGTATCCGACAAAAATTTGAAAACATTGGGGCGCATTATGCAGAGCAATTTCGATATTATTAAGCCCAAGCAAATTGTTATTATGCGAGAGCATAAGCTTGAAGATTTGATTCGAATGCCAAGTGCTGCTGCTTTTGTAAAAGATTTAGAAACAGGGGTGGCTGAGCATCGTATTGTTAATGCAGAAACACGCAATGTGAGTGTTTGGAACTCGATTTCTTATTTGGTGAATTTTATGATCAGTCAAGGGATTCCAAGTAATACCATCGTACTTTTGTTAATGCTTCCCGTCATCGCAACCATCATTGCTTTCTTAAAACAGGTGGTTGGGATCACAACATTCGGTCTTTATACCCCCGCGATTATAACGCTCTCATTCTTGGCGCTGGGGCTTAAATTCGGATTGAGTATTTTGATTATCATTTTGGTAACAGGAGCCATTTTACGTAAGGCGCTTGGCTCAATACGATTACTTCATATTCCACGAATCGCCATTGTATTCACCATTTCAACCCTCATCATCTTATTGATGTTGGCCTTTGGTACTTATCTTGGTGTGAGTGATTTGGCTTCGATCGCCGTCTTTCCAATGCTGATCATCACCACTCTCGCCGAGAAATTCGTAAGTGCTCAAAGTGGAAAAGGGGTTTACGCGGCAGCACTTTTAATGCTTGAAACAACAGTGGTATCCCTCATCTGTTATTGGGTAGTGGAATGGCAATTTTTACAAAACGTAATGCTCAGTTACCCAGAAGTCATTCTTTTACTAATTTTAGTCAATCTAGGTCTCGGTCGCTGGAGCGGCCTTCGCCTCTTCGAATACATTCGCTTCCGTGAAGTAATGAGACATGCTGAGGAATAAAAACGAACTTCGAAAACCGAAAATCGAATTGATTATCGGTTGTTAAAAATTCGAAGTTCGAAGTTTAGTTTTCGATTTTAAAATTAATATATGTGGTTTTTCCATAATCCAGGTCTGCTCGGGATCAACGCCCGAAACCTGAAATACATCAAAGCGTATAATCCTAAAAAGGCCATCATGATGGCTGACAGTAAGATTAAAACCAAAAATTTCCTGTCTGCAAGAGGGATTCCCGTTGCAAAGTTATACAGCTCTATACACAACAAAAAAGAACTGGAAAGTTTTGACTGGAACAGCCTGCCTAACTCTTTTGTGGTAAAGCCTAACTCTGGTTACGGAGGTGAGGGAATTTTGATCATTACTGGAAGAAAAGGGGGAAATTGGCTCCAAGGGAGCGGAAAAATAATGACACAAGAAACATTAGATCGGCATATTCTCGATATTCTCGATGGTCGATATTCTTTGGCAAATATATCCGATATCGCCTTTTTTGAACAACGACTCGAGGCTCCTGAGCCTTTCAATAAAATGTCCTACAAAGGGCTTCCCGATATTCGCGTGGTGACTCATAACCTTATTCCCGTAATGGCGATGATGAGACTTCCCACCGAGGAATCTCAAGGGAAAGCTAATGTGCATTTGGGTGGCGTTGCGATCGGAATCGACATTGCAAAAGGGGAGATGACTTATGTAACCCAATACAATAAAGAAATCGATAGTATCCCAGGCTATGGCCCTGTAAAAGGAGTCAAAATTCCTTATTGGGATGAAATACTCCTCATCACTTCCAGGGTGCAAGACATCACCAATCTCGGATTCGCTGCGGTCGATATCACACTCGATAAGAGTGGGCCGATGCTTCTCGAAATCAACGCACGTGCGGGCTTGGCGGTACAAATTGCCAACATGGCTCCATTGCGTCGTCGCTTAGAGCGAATCGAAGGAATCAAAGTAGCATCTCCTGAAAAAGGAGTGCGTATTGCTCAAGATATTTTTGGGCATAAAATTGAAAATAAAGAAGAGAAAAAGGCACCTCAAAAACCTGTGGTCGGAAATCTAGAACGCATTGAGGTGATGGGAAAAAAGGGGAACAAAAGAATCATCGCCCAAATCGATCCAAACATCGAAAAATCTATTTTAGATCAAAAAGTAGCAGAAGAAATCAAATTGGATGAAGATGGCTACTGTAAATTCAATTTATCTGGGCATCGCTTACAAACGGTTGTGGAAACAAAAGATTTTAGTGAAAAGAAATTTAAAATGATTGTGGGTCAACGCGACTTGCGCAACTTTTTAATCGATCCAACCAAGCATATGTCCGTTGAAAAAATGGAATCTGATCAAAGCTCAAGTGTTGCTCATATCGTACGACAATTCAGCACCAAGGAACTGGATAATATCGACGAAGAGCTATTCAAAATCGATGGTGAAATTCGGCTACTGGCGTATTTGAAGCCAACCAATCTTCAGGATGAGCACAATAAATTCTTAGTTGATCCAACCTACAATCCGCAATTTGAATACAAACCACTTAAGTTTAATCCAAAAAATCTATACACTCGTTTAGATCGCATCGAATTCCCCGATTCATCAATAGGTGTTTTATGGAGAAAAAAGGCTGATGAGATCAGACGTAAAATTGAACTTTTGGAGGCGCGCGGAACAGATCAATTCACTGAAAAATCCATCCGGTTATACGGTGCACCCGACGAAAAACTACTCGAGCAGGCAATGGATGAGATAAAAGAAATGCCAGATAAATTCCCAGAAGCCGGTAAGATTTTAACAGTTAAAGAGGCTAAAAAATTATTTGAACAAGCGATCGAAGAATTTGGATTGAAAGGATGGAGTGTAAAAATTAAAAAAGATATGGTTTCAGATGCGATTGCTGGAAAGGAAAATTCCGTCATGCTTCGCGAAGGAGCAACTTTCTCGGAAGAGCGCCTAAAAGGAACCATCGCTCATGAAATTGAAACGCACGTGTTTACGGCAATGAATGGGAGTCGACAGCCTTATAAGCTGTTCCAAAGAGGTTTAGCGGATTACTTAATGACGGAGGAAGGTTTAGCGGTTTATAATCAGGAACAAACCGAATCCAGTGCGACACCTAAAAAATACTGGCCTGCTTCATCAGTGGTTGGGATTCACACAGCGATCAATGGATCTTTCGCTGACGTTTATGCCGAAGTGGTAAGTCTTGGTTTTGGAATCGAAAGGGCTTGGAAGGTCGCACTGAAAGCGAAACGAGGAGTTTCTGACACTTCACAACCAGGGGCATTCACCAAAGATTTTGTTTATTTTAAGGGGTATCGAATGATATTGGATTTTGTAAAAAATGGAGGAGATCTGAAAGCTCTTTATTATGGAAAAATCAATTTAGAAGATCTCGACATCGTCAAAAAAGTAAAAGGGCTCAAATCACCCACCTTTTTACCCGCTCATTTGAGGGGAGAGTAGATGTCTGAACTGTGATTCCTTTGATTAATTGATGAGAATGATTTGTGATCTTTTTAAGGTATCGAAAAAAATGAAATAATGATAATCATCTCCATCACAAAAATCACAGTTCAGACTATTTTCTCTCAAAAAATCCACTCACTGTTTCTTCTTCAATCACACGCCCCTCAATCGCTTGCAGAAAGTCGGAGCGAGAGGTGTTTTCATCGACATCTAATTTAGGTACATTCAGTGTATACAGATGAAGCACATACTCATGTCGCCCCGATCCAACAGGTGGCTGTGGGCCACCATAGCCCGTTCGTCCCCAAGAAGTCATAAGCTCTCGGCTTCCCTCCGGCATGTTGTTTCGACTTGCCCCTTCTTCAATTTCCGTCACAAAATTAGGAATGTCGACCACGAGCCAATGCACCCAGTTATTTGCGACAGGGTGTCGATCATCAAATAAAACCGCATACGACTGAGCAGCAGGGAGCGGTTGCCACTCAAGTCCAATCGAAATATTTTTACCACCTCCTCCATCAGTTGCAAATTCAGTGGGAATATTAGCCCCACTTTCAAAAGCTGATGTTTTGAGTTGAAGAATTTTTTCATTCATTTGACAAGGTAGGGTTTATTTTTAAAATAACAGGGCTATTTTAGCATATCAATTAACATTTTATTGACAAAAAAAGAATATAGTTGTAAAATTTCCTCCTATGTTTACCCTCCAATACAATTCTATGAGTAATTTTTTTACACCTGATGTACATGTACAAGACACAGAGGCATGGCTTGACCACATTATTAAAGATTTAGAAAAGCTAGAAAAAGAAAGCAGTACAATGCCAAATGAATCCATTCAAATGTGTGAAAGTTTTTTGAGGCATGGTGTTTTTTTAGAAAACTTAAGCAAATCAGAGAGAACACGCATTGCCAATAAGGCCATGGCCGTAGTTCATCGATTGGGTCAAATTGGACATAATGAAAAAAGTTCATTGGTCATTTCCTTTATGGGGATCGTAAATGATTCAAAAAATAAACCAGAAGAAGATATGGAAGGTGTTGTGGAGGAAACCCGTGATCAGCTTAGAGCGGATATGGGTATACAAGTTTTTATCGATAGTATCTGCAACTCTGCACTACCTCATTTAGAGGAATTGAAGAGAGATGGAAAGCAATTGGATGACAGTGGTTCTTTAAGGGAATTAATAAATATGATCATTGAGAGTGAATTCCCTAAGATTGAAGAGTTGGATGAACGTCAGCTAGAAGCTATATATTATGCAATCCCTAAAATCATTAAAATATTAAGTCGTATGGATATCGATTTTGCCTCCGTAGTTAAATTGAAAATACATGAGTTTTCGAGGTGATGTCAAAAATTCGATGGGGTACGTT
>CBDUQS010000044.1:0-8479 GCA_965369815.1 uncultured bacterium
TTAGCTCAGTTGGCTAGAGCGCCTGCCTTGCACGCAGGAGGTCAAGGGTTCGACTCCCTTAGGCTCCACCATTAAGAACTCTTCCTTGTGAAGGGTTTTTAATTTGATAAAAATTCATTGACAATAAACAACATCCCTATTAGAATCTCAAACTATTTTTTAATAGATTGGCTTTCTTATGCTAAAAAGACTATTAACACTGAGCTTGATCTGCATCCTTATCTTCTTTCTAACTCACCTTATGCCAGGAGAAGTAAAGGGAGATGAAGAGATAATGGAAAAACAAGAATCATACTCTGCTATTCTAGTGAGCGAAGCAAAGGAAAAAATCGTTACATTCTTTGAAAAAAAGGAGGGTCCATCCCCTATTGTAGACCGCTACGGTATTTTAAAAATGCCTCATCAGTACGCAGTTAAATTTGTTAAATACCATGGGTCTATTGGTCGACTTGAAACCTATAAAAAAATAGGCGATGAATATGTAATGCAACACACCTACACAGCTGATTACCCAAAAGAAGGCCCCAAGCAAAGCCCTTGGGACATGAGAACCGTTGGAGGAAATACGATACGATACTTATATAGAACCACTCGAAGCGGAATGAATGGATGGAATAAAGATCGAGAACATTTTGGAGTTTATAAAGTCAGCTTCCCAATGCCACATGATGTGGAGCCACTTATAGAAGCAGGAAGACTTCCTGAATCCTATGTAAATAAAATCCCCATCATCAATTATAGAGGATCTGAGGGAAATCAAATGCTCTACCCTCACCCAGAAAGTGCTGTAGGAGCAAACATCGTCCTTCACACAGCCCGAAAAGGCTCACGAGGATGTATTATGGTTCCAAATGAAGCCATGAGTCAGCTATACCACGAAGATTTAGTAACTGAAAATGATCAGGAAATTATTCCGTTTGTTATTTACGACGAGTGGGTAGAAGCGCCACCAATTGGACAACTATTTTAACCCCCACTCATCGCACACGGGGCCCCTTATTCATTAAGGGGGGTTAAATATAAATAGGGGTAGACCTGCCTGCCGGCAGGCAGGAAGAAAACTAAATAAAAGAAAGAAATAACGACAAAAAAGTTTGACGTTGATTCACAAGTTCTGTATCTTTTTTGTCGTCAATTAACAAGGGCGATTAGCTCAGCTGGTTAGAGCGCTACACTGATAATGTAGAGGTCGGAGGTTCAAGTCCTCCATCGCCCACCATGAATCTCATACGAGTCATGAACCGCAATAGTTCACGACTCTATTTATAAGTAAGCCTTAGTTAGATTGACATTCAAACAAAATTAATGTTTAATTAAAGCCATAAGTTAACCCCTCTCATGAATAAACAAAAAGATAGTAAGAATTCAAACGAAGTAAGTTTCCACGATTTAGGTCTCGATAAACCCCTTCTAAACGTACTGGACCGGCTCCAATTTCACACCCCAACTCCCATTCAAGCCCAAGCTATACCTGATGGATTGAGAGGTGAGGATATTATTGGTGTTGCACAAACTGGAACGGGTAAAACCTTGGCTTTTGGCCTACCTATTATTCAACGACTCATAAACCACGGTGGACGAGGACTTATTCTACTGCCCACTCGTGAATTAGCTTTACAAGTAGAAGAGGTATTACATAAGATAGCTGGCTCATTCGGAATACGAACTGCCATCATCATCGGCGGAGCCTCCATGGGTCAGCAAATAAGAGCTTTAAAAAAGAATCCCCACGTAGTTGTTGGCACACCAGGTCGAATTATTAACCATATTGAAGATAGAACAATTCGGCTAAATGATGTGAGCGTACTTGTATTAGATGAAGCCGATCGCATGCTGGATATGGGATTTGCTCCTCAGATCAGAAAGATTTTAAGAGTAGTGCCTAAAGAACGCCAAACCATGCTTTTCTCGGCTACTATGCCAAATGAAATTATAAAAATAGCGACCGAGCACATGAAACGCCCTACTCACGTAGAAGTGGCTCGACAAGGAAGTACTGCTGAAGGAGTGGATCAGGAAATCTACATTGTGGCAAAAAATCAAAAACGACAGTTATTAGAAGAGCTACTAAAGCAATACGAAGGAACGGTGCTTGTTTTTAGTCGAACCAAACACGGAGCCAAAAAAATCTGCCGAAATATCAATCAAATGCATTACAAAGCGGCAGAAATTCATGCCAACCGCTCACTCAATCAGCGCAGAGAAGCTTTAGAAGGATTCAAGAAAGGAAAATATCGCGTGTTGGTTGCAACCGATATTGCTGCCCGTGGAATTGATGTAAAAGACATCGCCATGGTGCTCAATTATGATGTGCCTGAATATGCTGAAGATTATGTGCATCGAATCGGACGAACAGGACGAGCCGGAAAAGCAGGGCACGCCATCACTTTTATTATGCCAAGCCAGAGCGATAAGCTAAGAAAAATCGAACGTTTGATCGAAGCAAGATTATCAGAAGCGAAACTCCCTGAAGGATTGCCTGAAGCAGTACATGAAGCACCAAAAGCAAGCCGAACACGAAGTGGTAGTCGAACTACCTACAGTCGTAATAATCGAGGTGGTGGTAGGGGTGGACGACAAGGAAGAAGAAGGTAATTTTATTTTTCCTCAAATTCAATTTCAGCCACATCATCTGCCTCAGTTCCAATCTGAATAGAGCCGATCATTTTGTTGGCTTCATCAATGTATCCAGAAGCTGAAAAAGGACTTTCAGCGGATCCTGACTGAGTAGCAATTACTGCAGTTCCACTAAGCATACCACTCACCACGAACACCCCTTCGTCAGTAATACTACCAGAGCAACGAATAGAACTTCCTGAACCACTACCAGGAGTAGATGGTACGCCTGGCATTGAAACTGACGTAGTAAAATTGATAGCCATATTAGTAGTACATTCAGCTGTACTATCTTCCTTAAAGGTAATAGAAATAGAACCAGAAGTAGTTTCACTAATCGTAATAGTGATCCCCTGCTCAGATTGAGTTTTTGTGGAAGATCGACTAAAATCAGCTGAATGAGTTCCGACAAACTTCTGCATCTCCTCAAGCTCTTCTAAAACCGTCAACCCAAGCTTTGTATCAGCGTCCGCATCCCGACAGTAGCCAGTCACCCCCATTCCAGAGGAGTAAAGACAATACTTTTCACCATCAAAGGTCCCGTCAAAGCCACTTTCCTGAAGACACTTAAAGGAGTGGGAATTTGGATACACCACTCTTCCAGTACCTGTGTGCTCTAGATCGTAATTCATACGGCAAACATACTTTTGCACCAACGTGGCATCTTTACAATACCTCCCATCAATTCGCTTACGGAGCTCGACAGTACAATCCACTTTCCCTTCCAGTGGATCTACCACTTCAGGCTCACCCTCACCCTCACCAACAATAGGAGGTACAGGTGGAGGAAGTGGCTCCCCATCATCGCCAGTGGGTGGTGGAGTAACAGGCTTTTCGTCTTCATCGTCATCTCCATCATCATCCCCCCCACCATCATCAGCAGGTGGCAGAGTAACGGGCTCATCCTCTTTTTCATCCATATCATCATCACCATCCAAAGGACCTTCTGGAGAATTGATCCATTCATCAAATTCTTTCTGCTCCTCATCAGTCAAACCATTATCATTCACAGGAGGATTGTTATCTGGATCGGTTACATTCTCAACTATATTGCCTCCTACATCTAGCATTAAACCGCCAACCGTTTTAAGATCCGGCTTACCCAAGCTAAAACCAGTATTAATAGTATTAGCCACTGGCTTGGCTACCTCAACTGCTTTATAAACACCCTTTATACAATCTTGAGTTTTTTCAATCGCACCCTCTTTACCATCAGCAATATCTCCATATAACTTCCCTTTTTCCCAATTCTCCGCCTCCCCTTTACATTCGTTTTGATAAACATTTCGAATCACTTTAATCCCTCCAAAAAAAATACCACCACCAATCATGAAAATAAGAACCCCAGCCGCAATCGCAATCCCCTGCCGATCGTTAACTATGTTTTTAGATGATTGTTTTTTCATTTTAATTCGTAATTAGTAATTCTTACTGCTTATATCTTAATTCGATGGACATAATTGACCTGTACCGCCCGTATGGACTAATCCAACTTCAACCCCAACAAGCATCTCATCCTCAAACATGATGGAAGCCACAGGATTATCATCCGTTTCAGCGTAACGAAGAGTTTTCATCTTGGATCCACCCAATTCTTCTTCCACAACACACGTTGGAACACCAAAATGCCTTTCTACATGCCCCATCATTGTATTCTCATTAAAGAAAAGTGGACTCAAGTCAATTTCTCTTAAACCTTGCTCAGATCCGATCTCTTTTTCCTCTTGGAAAAATCCGTTATCAAAACTAGCTACAACATTATGAGGTGATCCATAAGTCCATGTATCCAATCGTCGCACATCATCAGCAGGTTCAACACCTGTTTTAGTAAGTTTTGATCGATTAAAAATAATCATATAAACCTCCGGAATTCCTCGCTTACGAACCATAAATTCCTGAACTGACTTTTCCTTATTCCGATGTCCGCATTCTCGTTTATAAAAAAGTTCAGAATTACAAATAATCCCGTCCATTCCATCGTTTATAAAACAAATATCTTGAAGGGGAATGTTATCATCACCCCCATGCTCCCTAATCTCACCACCCATCCCATGACAATAATCTTCTATAGGATCAGCTGATTTTTTAACAAAAATATCATCAGGCCTAATTCTCGCCCGACTACCCACGGAACTCACATTTGAAATTTTCTCCTCAGCCATCTCTTTTAAATCATCAAAAATAGGCTCAGATGACGTGGAATAATCGTAATACAAATATCCTCCACCCAAAATGATCAGAATTAAAATAAGTTTAAATAGCTTTTTCATTTTTTATTTAATTATTTGAAAATAGTTTAACACAAACCAATTCTATCAACCAGCCGCCTCCGCATACACCTGCATCTTAGGAAGAGCCTGCAAAAGCAAAAAACGAATCTGACGACGAAAGGATGTTCTTTGAGTATTATATTTCAACTTATATCCAAAACTTTCCAAAAGCGTCCACAGGGTCGTATCTTGAACTTCTTGATCTTTAGCGCGAATACATCGTCGTATTTTTCCCAAAACCCCCTCCTTCGCATTCAAATCAAGTAAGCGAGTATCACAATGACGAACGTCTCCTTCGTTAGCAATAACATCCCCTTGTTTTATCCCATAGTCAGACCAATCTCTTGAGGCTGTCACCTCGCCCTCTGCTACCAACAAATTAGCCACTCGGGCATCCATCCCCTTTATCCATGGAGCAACAGCTTTTGGAACAAGGGCAAATGTTTTACCTCCTAATAAATCCAAACCCAATCTTTCTCTCGCCTTCATATCCAAACCGATGAGAGCCTGCTCATGAACAATATCTCGATATCTCTGATAATGAAACATGTCTGCAAAACTCATCTCACGAGAAGACTCATAAAGCTCTTGTTCTAATAAATAAGAAACTGAAGTACGGCCTTTCCCAGCAATATCCACCACGGCATCACGATGGACTTCTGTAGGAACAACTTCTATTCCACTATTTCGCATTTCCTCTAAATCCCTTTCAGGCTCACCATCCTTATTCTCCTGCCAAAGATCCGAAAGCCAATGGGGAGTTTTAAAAACTCGACCTCTCACTCGGTCAATCACTACACTATGCTCAAAACCCCATTTTCGCTCACCCTTAAGTGAAATAATTCTATCTTTGATTTCCTGAATGTCTATCGGTGTCATAAATTATTTTAACTGATCAATTGCCCACTGAGCGTGCTCCTTAAGCATATCGTCTGATTCTCGCTGAAGCAAATCCTCCAAAAAAGAAATGAGCGTTTTATCTCCACTATTCCCCGCAACAACACAGGCGTTTCGAAGTAAACCTTGTCGTTTTGTACGCATAAGTGGCGTGCCCGCAAATTGATCTAAAAACTCCTCATCCGTTTTAATAGATAAAATCTGTTTCAAATCAAGAGACTCCCCCACTCCATGACTTGATTTTAAATTTTCAATTTTAACTTCCTGATGATGAGCCCGACCCACATTAAAAGGACAAACTTCTTGGCAGATATCACATCCAAATAATCGATTGCCAATTTTAGACCGAAGCTCAACCGGAATCCCCTCTTTATTTTCGATGGTTAAATAGGATATACACTTCCGCGCATCCATTTGCCCAGGCCCCACAAGAGCCCCGGTAGGACAGGCTTTCTGACATTTCATACAGTCTCCACAATTAGGCATATGCTTTTTATCTGTCGATTCCAATTCTAAATTCGTTAAAACCGATGCAATAAAAAAATAACTCCCTTTCGTTGGATCGATAATGCAAGAATTTTTACCAAAAAAACCAAGCCCAGCCGACTCCGCCAAAACCCGATCCACCATTGGCCCGCTATCCACTGAACAATAACTTCGAATTTCGAACTTCGAATTTCGAGTTTCCAAAAAACGTGCGAGCTCAACGAGCCGCTTTTTGAGCACCTTATGATAATCCTTCCCTCCCGCATATCGCGCAATCAAACCACCATTGGACCCACGCGAAGTGGCCCCACTATTGGAATATATCGCCCCTAAAACAATAATACTTTTTACATCCGCCAACTTATTTTCTGGATGAAATCGATCCTCTTTCATATCTTTTAACCAATTCATATCCGCCTGAAACCCTTTCTGAATCCAATCATCAAAAACAATCTCATGCTTTTCCAAATTTTTACTAATTTCTTCGAAAGAAGTAACTCCAAACATCGACCAACCTTGTCCTCTGATAAACGCTTCAATTTCCATTCCAAAAATATGAAATTTATGCTATAATAATATGATAAAATACTCTGTAATGAATCCATTGCTAGTAGTGTATACTAAAATAGAGTCAAAATATAAGCTTCAAGTTTAACTTGAGACTTGCACTCGCACTTGAGACTAAAAAAATTATGCCTCACAAAAAAGAACTAAAAGAAAACTTCAAACTCCTCTTCGCTGGCATTTTTGCAATGTTAGCACTGGGAACGGTTCTTTTTAGTATATTGGAAGGTTGGAGTGCAATTGACTCTTTTTATTTCGTCGCCATGACCGCTACCACAGTGGGTTATGGAGATTTCACCCCAACACACACAGTCAGCAAGCTCATCACCGTCGCCTACTCGCTAACCATCATCCCAATTATTCTATATGCTTTCACGGCCATTGCTAAGTTTGAAGTAGAACGAGTGAATCGTCAGATTCATGGCATTGAACGAAAACAAAAAGAGCAAGACAGTGAAATTGAAAAAACAGAACGAAAGATTCAAGCTCAAAAAAGACAAATGAAAGAGCAAGAGGACGAAATTGAGAAACAAGAAAAGAAACTTCGAAAGCAAGAACGAGTCACAAAAGACCAACAAGAAGAATTGGAAGGGCACGAAAAAGTAATTAAAAAACAAGAAAAGGAATTAAAAGAACACGATAAAGAACTAGAGGCAGTGGAAGAAGTAGTTGAAGATGTAATTGGAGATACTTTAAGCAAGGAAAGAAGTAGAATTAAAAAAGACCTAAAGGGAAATAAATAGATTACAAAAAAACGCCATAACAAAAAAAACGCCATGACGCTATAGCATAATAGTGTTTTTTTAGAATTGCGATTCTAAATGCAGTAAAGAAATTCTTAGAGTACGACCTGTCCGAATTAAATCGAACTTCATTCTCCTTTAAAGGAGATAATCCATCCGCAGGTTCTCCTACGGATACCTTGTTACGACTTCATCCCAATCAGTGAATTTACCTTAGGCACCCGTCCCGAAGGACTAAGGCGACTTCGGGTACCCCCACCTTTCATGATGTGACGGGCGGTGAGTACAAGACCCAGGAACGTATTCACCGCGACATATCTGATTCGCGGTTACTAGCGATTCCAACTTCATGAGGGCGAATTTCAGCCCTCAATCCGAACTGAGACTGGCTTTGATGGGATTGGCTCCCCCTTACGGGTTGGCAGCCCATTGTACCAGCCATTGTAGCACGTGTGTGGCCCGAGGTATAAGGGCCATGCTGATCTGACGTCATCCATACCTTCCTCCGACTTGGAGCCGGCAGTCTCCTGTGAGAATTACAACACAGGACATGGGTTGCGCTCGTTTACGGACTTAACCGAACACCTCAAGGCACGAGCTGACGACGACCATGCAGCACCTGTCATCCGGTTCCTTACGGCACTTTTCTATTTCTAGAAAATTCCGGAGATGTCAAACCTCGGTAAGGTTCCCCGTTTATTGTCGAATTAAACCACATGCTCCACCGCTTGTGTGGGTCCCCGTCTATTCCTTTGAGTTTTAATCTTGCGACCGTACTCCCCAGGCGGGATACTTAACGCGTTAGCTTAGGCACAGAGAGGGGTCGATTCCTCCCTACACCGAGTATCCATCGTTTACGGCGTGGACTACCAGGGTATCTAATCCTGTTTGCTCCCCACGCTT
>CBDUQS010000045.1:0-8214 GCA_965369815.1 uncultured bacterium
GAGTTTTATGAAGACGGCGTTTATAATCTGGCATGCGAAGGGCGAAAGTTGAGCTCTGAAGAAATGGTAGATTATTATGTTGAGTTGGCTAAAAAATATCCAATTCTCTCCATCGAAGACGGTTTGGCGGAAGACGACTGGGAAGGGTTTAAGCTAATGACCGATCTAATGGGCGACAAGGTCCAAATTGTAGGAGATGATTTACTGGTTACCAATACCGAAAGGCTTAAAAAAGCGATCGATGGCGGCAACTGTAATTCTATTCTTATTAAGCTCAATCAAATTGGAACCCTTACCGAAACAATCGATGCGATTCAAATGGCTCACGATGCCGAATTTACAGCGGTCGTATCACATCGAAGTGGGGAAACGGAAGACACCACAATTTCCGACCTAGTAGTGGGGTTGGCAACAGGGCAAATCAAAACAGGCTCTTTATGTCGAACCGATCGTATATGCAAATACAATCAATTGCTTCGCATTGAAGATCGACTCGGCGGAAAAGCGAAATATCAGGGGAATATCCACTAGATTAATTAAGTAACAATATTTAACGTTGGGCAATGGCATGAAATTGCCCATATCTGCTTTTTGCGCTAATCTTTTGCGCGTCTCTATATTTTAATTTTAAATCATGAAAAAAACTACGACTAAAATTATTGCACTTTTTGGAATCTCAATGTTTATATTAACCGCTTGTGGCGGAGGAGATACCTCCAAATCCCCCGAGGAAGTTATCCAGAATTGGAAAGCAAGTATTGAAGAAACCCATTCGATAGACATGGAAATTGATATGAATATGAAGGGGCAAGATAGCGAAGACAATATTGATTTCACCTTAAACGCGGACGCTAAAGTAGATCGCCGTAAAGACGCTGAGCCAGAAATGGATATCGCTTTAAAAATAAACGGAAGTCTTAATGCAAGTGGCCAGGTGTGGGATGGGGATTTGAAGGCACAGTTAAAAACATTAGGGCAGAATTTCTATTTCAAAGTGGACGAACTTGACTCTAATGATCCGAGTATTGAACAGGCGAAAGCAATGATTGAACCTTATAAGGGAAAATGGCAGCATTTGGCTAGTGATTTTGTTCCAGAGGGACTTCGTGGGTTACAGGAGAAAGATGCCGAGACGCTTCAGCTTGAGGCAGATCTTAAAAATCTATTTGTGAACACGAAAATCTTTGATGTAACCAAGGAATATGGTGTTGAGAAATTAAATGGAAACAATGTTTATCATTACGGAGTGAAAATAAACAAAGAGGGGGCCGCTGATTATGTACGAAAAGCCTCTAGATTAACCGGTGAAGAATTAACCGACGCTGAGGTGATAGAGGCAATTGCTTTTGCCGATTCAGTCACAAATATGGAACTTTGGATTGGAACAAAAGACTACTACCTTTATAAAGGAGTATTAGCACTTTCTGGCGGAGCAGTGGAAGGGGGGGCAGAGTCTGAAATCAGCTTAACTTATACAGCTAATAGCTACAATCAGGATCTAGGAATCGAAGCACCTGCCGACTTTGATGAATTCAACCCACTTACTTTGTTCATGCAAATGCAGGGAGGGATTGACCCAGCAATGATGGAAGGGGGTGAAGATTTTGACCTTGAAGCAATGGAAGGCTTAGAAGGACTTGGGGATAACTTTATGATGGAGGAGGAATAATACGCATAAAACAAAAACCCCTTCCAGCGATTATTGGAAGGGGTTTTTTTGAATCGATTTAATGGTCGCGATGTATACTGCGCTTCACTTTTGCTAACTCTCTTCTTCGTTGTGATTGTTTTTTACGATCACTGGGGGATGGTTGATCCGATAAAATACAATGAAGATCACGATAGCTTTTTGCTTCAGGCATTTTACAGTCCGTTCTTAAAAAACGTGATTCACTTTCATCAGTCGGAATAATAAAGCCTTCTGATCTCATAAAGCGAACCAGTTGATCGAAAGTGACCGCTTTTGGGTTCAGGGGATCTTCTTTGATGCGACCAATGGTAAGGCTAACCCCTTCACGGGAATTTAAAATGCGATTATAAAGCCCTAGTAGCTCCTGAGAGTCAGAAGTATTAATATTACGTCGCTCGGTGTTTCCAGTTAAAAAGGTCATGATTAATTTAATAGATCGGAAGGCAATATACCAGTTTCTTAGAGGATTGCAAATTTTCTTCCACCTTGTCATATAGGCGGTTTTTCGATAATCTGGAAAGGTACTAAAACAAACATACATGAGCTCTGTTTTATTTATCTACGGTAGCACTGGCGGAAACACCGAAATGGTGGTGGAAAATGTAGCAGAAATCTTGAAGTCTAAAAAACATAAAGTTGCTATTCAGCGTGCGGAAATGAGTGAGGCGAAAGACCTTTTAAAATACGATGTGATTGTCTTGGCCAGCCCTACTTATGGCCATGGGCTTTTGCAGGAATACATGCTCGCATTCACAAAAAAGATAAAAGAAATCGATTTAAAAGGAAGGGCTTGTGCGGTGATTGGAGTGGGGGACCCGAAGTATGAGGCGCAGTATCACGTGGAATCGGCGGCAACACTTGAAAGAATCCTTACGGAGCATGGCGGAGAATTATTACTCCCTGCCCTTCGGGTCAGCGGAAACCCTGTGCGACATTTAAAAGGCTTCATACCACACTGGTCGAAACAGCTTCTTGCGAAGCTGAAATAATCAATAACCAATTTTTAATTACCAATTTCCAAAGAATTTTTAAGCATTCCAAATTCGAATTTCGATATTACCTGGAAATTGGACATTCTAAATTCAAAATTATTCATTAATGAATCGAACAACCTTAAAAATCGCAGGCGAAAGCGGCATGGGCCTCCTATCGGTTGGCCGGATTGTCGCAAAAGTACTGAAAGGTATGGGATTTTACGTGCATTCCGATCGCGAGTATCCATCGCTCATTAAAGGAGGGCATTCCAATTTACAAATCGACTTCAATTCAAAGCCCATTCATTCATTATCTCGCGATGTCGATTTAGTAATCGCATTGGATCGTGCGGGGCTAATGGAATATTTGGATGTGGTGAAAAAAGGCGGAATCCTCGTTCATGGGTACGAACGTCATAACCTTATTAAAGATCTTCACACCAAAGCAAAGAAAAAAGGAATAAAAGTCGTTTATTTGCCAGCTCATACCATCGCTCGCCAGTTGGGCGGTACCGATGTAATGGTGAATATGGTGCTTTTAGGATTGATATGGCGCGTACTCGGGTTCGATTTAAAGCCGCTAGAAGCAGCGATAAAAAAACAATTCGCCAGCAAACCAAAGCTTCTCGCGATCGATTTAAAATGTGTTCGTGCGGGTTACAAAGCAGAAGGTCAGAACGTGCCTCAATATAAAATTAGCATTCCTAAAAGTAAGCCAAAATCTTTATTGCTCGATGGAAATATGGGAATTACATTGGGAGCGATCGAAGCAGGGGTACGCACCTTTTTTCAGTATCCCATGAGTCCCAGTAGCTCTATTTTAATGTATTTGGCTAATTTCAGTCACGACACCAAAATGGTGGTAAAACAGGCGGAAGATGAAATCACTGCTTCTCAACTAACACTCGGAGCGATGTTTATGGGGTCTCGTTCCTTCACGGCTACATCAGGTGGCGGGTACGACTTAATGACCGAAACCGTATCACTCGCAGGAATGACCGAAACGCCGTGGGTGTGTGTACTTTGTCAGCGGCCTGGTCCGGCGACAGGATTGCCAACCTGGACAGGGCAAGGCGATTTAAATATGGTGATTCACAGTAGTCATGGGGAATTCCCACGACTCGTGGTGGCCGCCAGCGATCCAACCTCTTGTTACGAAATCATTCAACACGCCATGAATTACGCGGAGGAATTCCAGATTCCAGTCATTGTTTTAAGTGAAAAAACCATTGCCGAAGCGCAGACTATGGTTCCTATTTTTAGTAGCAAAATCCCAATCAAGCGTGGTTTGGTAACCGGGAAGGATTTAGAAAGCGTCGTTTCATCCGACCGTTTCAAAATCACAAAAAGCGGTGTGTCTTCTCGTTGGCTGCCGGGTAGCGCCAAAGCGGGTTATTACGGAAACGGCGACGAACACAAAGAAGACGGACGACTGACCGAAGAGGGGCCAGCGTGCGCAGCGATGATGGCAAAACGAATGCGTAAAATGGAAACGCTTAAAAAGGCATTGCCAGACGCAAAGGTTTACGGGGTCAGCAAAGGTGCCGACATTTCATTTATCGGTTGGGGGAGTTCAAAAGGAGCCATGCTAGACACGATTGAGGCGATGAAAAAACAAGGGAAGAAGGTGAATTATTTACACTATGAATACATGTGGCCTTTTAAGGAAAAGGCAGCTGAAAAATTCTTTAAAGACAATAAAAACGTTCATATTCTCGAGGGGAATTACCAGGGGCAATTGGCAGATATGGTTGAGGCAGGGATCCATAAAAGATTCAAAGGGCGTCTACTGAAATACGATGGCCGACATTTCTTTTTGGAAGACATTCTTGATTATATAAAGAAGAAATCTTAATGAATAAAGACTATCAAAAATTAGCGGATCGAAAAGAAGACTACCTCAAGTACGAAACCGACGAGGTAATCACTTGGTGTGGAGGCTGTGGAAATTACGGAATTCAGCATGCGCTGGAGCGCGCTTTGGTGCTTGAGAATTTAAAGCCGAAAGACTGTTTATTTTGTTTCGATATTGGTTGTCATGGAAATGGCTCAGATAAAATCGGAACCGAAGAAATTTACACTTTGCATGGCTTACACGGACGCGTGATCCCCGTGGCAGGTGGAGCGGCGGTTGCCAATCCGAATATGAAAGTAATCGCCGAAGCAGGGGACGGAGGAACCATGAGCGAGGGGGTGAATCATTTGGTACATGGAGTACGAAGCGATTATCCGATGCTGTTCATTCTTCATAATAACGAAAATTACGGTTTAACCACGGGGCAGGCTTCGGCTTGTACCCGAAAAGGACACCCAATGAACGGATCCCCCGATGGTGTGATCGCTGAGCCAATGAATGTTTGTGATTTTGTGCTCGCACTCAATCCTACCTTTGTCGCTCGTACCTTTAGTGGAGACGTAAAACACATGACTGAAATTTTGAGAGCTGCTTTGAATCATAAAGGATTCGCTTTTGTAGAAGTGATGCAAACATGCCCCACTTACAATCGTGCCACCCCGCAAGAGTGGTATTTAGAGAGAGTGAATGTTTTAAAAGCGGTTCCAAAAACCATTGAAGCCGCTCGTAAGGCCGCTGCCGATTTTGAAAAGAAGATCAGTGTGGGAGTTTTGTATCAGGATAAAAAAATATCCAATTACTTGGGACGATTGGAAAATCGCCTAGAGGTAAAAACGGCGCCAGTCGACGAAGTGGGACGTTTTGATATTAAAAGCCTCTTAAAGCGCTTTGAATAATATGCCTTTATCTTTTCCAAAATTAGGCCCCGGCTTAGATAAGCGTAAGGGGAATTTTTTTGCTAAAAAAAAGCCAAAAACAAGAAATTCAATTCTGATCGCTTTGGGCTTAGGTATTTTGGTGGGCAGTGGATATCTAATTAGTGAAAGGGTAAATAGTCACGAAAAAGAAAGAGAGGCATTTCACAATGTCGAAGTTGCGAAGACGCGAGAAAAAATTAAGGCCACAACAGCGGTTGGAGCTAGTGGGGAAGAGGATGTTGATCAAGATGACGGGGTGTTTGATTTATAAGATGAAGGGGTATTAAGTAATTTGAATAAAAATGGGTTTTATTGTATTTTGATGACCTCTAATTTTTATTCGCATCTTAAGGCTCTCCGAAAAACCAACGGAAAATAGAAATAGTTTTTTTAATTATATTAGAAACTCTCGGTATTCATTAGGACTTGTTTTGATCGCCATGCTTTATTTGCCTCATAATGGAAGGGGAAGGACTTTAGAGGATCCTCAAGAGGAATCTTCGGTTGCTGGAAGTGTCCATACAGGCTCTATGACAGTGAGCTTTGATTCTAGCCCAGAATCGAGAGATTTAAGGGAAATTCCCGAAAATCCAGGCGAATACGTTATGTTGAAGATGGCGCTAATGGAAAGAGAACGTGGGATAGTTGAGGAGTTTGGAATTGATAATGTCGAGGCTTTGGTTGAGCTGAGAAGAGCAGTATTTGAAGGCTGTGTTGATAAATCATTTTTTGATGAAAAAGAAATGTGGCTTGGTTTGCAGTCACAAGACGAAGAGGCTCATTGTACGATTCATTTGGAAGGGGGGTTGCTCAATGATTTAATTAGCAAATATAATATTCAAAATCCACGAGTGATTAAAGAAATTAAACAAGCGATTGAATACGGATGTATTGAAACGGATTATTATTCGGAATATGACAGGCGATTGGGCCTTAAATCGAGAAATAGAGAATATTTTTGTGAGATTATATTGGATTAATAGATCATAGGGGGATGAATATAGTTGACAAAAATGCTTTTTCAAGTATAATACCCAACCATGAACAACTCCCCAGAAAAATCCAAAGGCCTAACCACTCGCGAAGCTATTTTTATAGTAGTCGGCTTTGTGCTTGGTAGCGCAGGAGCTGCCACCTACTTTTTAGAGAAGGGCGATGCCGATTCGGCTAAAAAACCAGAGGTATCGAAACTCAGCGATGGTGAAAGCGATGATGTAGGAGAAGATCAAATATGCATAAAAAGAAATAAGAGTTCAAAGTGGGCACCCCCTTGTGGTTGGATGGCAACTGATGAGTTTGACGAGCGTTCGGAAGAGGCGGTTGCATTATGTGAATGTAGGGCACTTTTCAGAGAAAAAGTTTTGGTTGATGAAAATGGTATAGAGCTTCCAAATTGTAATCCTATGAGCGAAGATGAAATTCTTCAAGAGGCTCATGGTATCGAGACAGAAAGGCGAGCTATTAAAGCCGAAGCAATTATTGATCGTTATTGCATTAGCGACCCAGAAGATCAGGAGGAGCTTCGAGATGAGGTTATGCGAGGATTCTCAAGAAATGCCGAGGTATATCAGTTTAAAGACGGAACCTGGCAGATGGGATTGGATAGTTCAGAAGATGAAAGCTTCTCAACAGGTTTTGAGCTAATGGAAAAGCCAATGTGTGGAATGGAAGAGGAAAAGAGGCATGAATACACAGAGGGGGAAAGAAAGATGCTCAAAATGATAAAAGAAAATCGTTTTGCGGAATTGTGGGGTGAGAAGGTAGATGTGGAGTGGAGAAGAGATCAGGTGAATGACGTTGGTGCTGAAGGTGAATTGGGCGAATTTCTTGATTTTTTGGACACAGTGCCCAGTCGAATGGATGAAAAAGATCCAGCCTTACGAAAATTAGCCGCTTGTCAGTTGATGTATGATTTTTTAATGATTGCAGAAAAACTAGAACAGATGCCGCCAGAAGTAGAAAGCAAGATTGATGGAATTCAGGGGCTTGGTGATTCATTTCGAGGCGTTGAAATGATATTAGAAGCCTTTACTCAATCTCAAGGAGTAGATGATTTTGAGAACTGCGCTATGATTGTTATGGAACACAATAGAGGAATGATAAAATAATTAATCATGAAAAAAGCTCCCCAGGAAAATCCCAGCTTTAGTCCAAAATTCCGCCTCGCAGTGGCATTTATTTTAGGAATGGTTGCTGGTGGCACTGTTTTGGATAAATGCTCTACTAAAAATGAATCCTGCCAACCCAAACAGTCTGGCATTGCCGATGTTAGTGATGGAGAAATGTCTATTTCGATTAACCCTGAAACAAAATTTTCTGAGCTATCAGAAGAAGATATCCTTCGAATGGCAAAGTCGATTGAAGAAACACGCGATGAATGGGCACAAGTAGCCAGGGAAATTGAGCGAAAATCAAGACCCGAGCCAATACCATTAACCAGTCAGGAACTTGCTGAGGTTTTTAATGAATTATTTAAAGATTTTTTAGGATGGGAAGATAGCAAAAGAATGGCAGAATTAATGGATATGGATAGGGCGTTGATAGAGGCTTCTCGATCCGGTTCTGATGGTGTGTTGAAATTAACAGAGGAGATCGCAGGTAATTATGCTCAGCTGAATAAAACCTTGAGTGCAGCAAAGGATAAGGAAGGTAAAATTCAGGCAATGGCAAGTTTCCTATGTGGGTTTTACTCCACATCCCAATTTGATTTAAAGGACGAGCTTGAATGTATCTATAATTTTGATTTGGATATGTGGGAAAAGGAAATGTGCGATGATG
>CBDUQS010000046.1:0-8159 GCA_965369815.1 uncultured bacterium
GAAGGAAAGCGACTTACTAATGTTCAAAAATGAATTCGAACTGGGGATATTGATGAAGTAGGTGACGCAAGTCATCTGACTTTTTTTGAAATGCTCGGAAACTGGAGTTTAGGTGATTATTTCAAAGAAGGAGCAATTGAAATGAGCTATGAATTTTTGACCAAAAAGTTAAACATTGACCCAAGATATTTATCCGTCAGTGTTTTTGGCGGAGATGATGATTTCCCAGACCTTCCTGTGGATAATGAATCTGCTGAAATTTGGCTAAAAATAGGAATTCCAAAGGAGCGAATCGGATTTATTAAAGGTGGTGTTAAAGCTAGCGAAAATAATTGGTGGGGTCCAGCTGGTCAAACTGGTCCATGCGGACCTAGTACAGAAATGTTTTATTGGGTTGGCGAAGGAGAACCTCATGGAAACCCAAACGAAAACGAAGAAGACTGGCTCGAAATTTGGAATGATGTTCTCATGCAATACAACAAAACCGAAAATGGCGAATATGAACAGTTAATGCAACAAAACATTGATACAGGGATGGGATTGGAGCGAGTCGCCGCGGTTCTACAGGGAAAAAAGAATGTTTACGAAACCGAACTTTTTCAGCCAATTATTGAAAAAATTGAAGCACTCTCCAATAAAAAATACTCAGACAATCCATCATCGTTCCGCGTCATTGTAGATCATCTACGTGCAGCAACCGTTATGGCAGGAGATGGAGTGAAGCCAGGCAATGTTGATCAAGGGTATGTCATGCGCCGATTAATGCGCCGTGCCATCCGGCACGGAAAAAACATTGGAATTGAAGAAAATTTCACTCATGTTATTGCGAAAAAAGTCATCCATTTAATGAGTGATATCTATCCAGAGCTAAAACATGAAGAAGAGATATTAAAAACTTTTACCTTAGAAGAGGAGCAATTTCGAAAAACATTAAACCATGGCCTAAAAGAATTTGAAAAATTGCTAAAAGGTTTTGAAATGGCTTTTGAGAAAGCGAGCAAAAAAATAACCGAAATATCCGGAAAACAAGCTTTCAAACTTTACGACACCTATGGTTTTCCAATCGAAATGACGACCGAGGAAGCTGAAAAGCACAATCTAACCGTTGATCGAGAAGGTTTTAATAAAGCCTTTGAAGAACATCAGGAAAAATCTCGTGCAGGTGCTGAAGAAAAGTTTAAAGGAGGCTTACAAGACAATTCCGAAGCTACAACTGCGCTTCACACAGCCACTCACCTACTCCACGCTGCTCTTCATAAAGTACTCGGCGATCACGCCAATCAAAAAGGTTCAAACATTACCGCTGAAAGATTACGTTTCGATTTCACCCATCCAAACAAAATGACACCAGAACAATTAGAAGAGGTGGAAAAATTTGTAAACGATGCCATTACAGACGATGCAAAAATAACCTGTGAAACCATGACGGTAGAAGAAGCAAAAGCAGAGGGGGCAATGGGATTATTCGAAGGAAAATACGGTGAAAAAGTGAAAGTTTATACCGTAGAAGGGTGGAGCAAAGAAATCTGCGGTGGACCTCACGTAGAACATACGGGAATTTTAGGAAAATTTAAGATTAAAAAAGAGCAATCTTCAAGCGCCGGAATCCGAAGAATCAAAGCAATTCTAATTAACGAATAATCAGAGAGGAAATCGTAATAATAATTTGTCATTCTGAGCGAAGCCAAAGAATGTATACATTTTTTATACATGAACAAGTTTTGTATACAGAAAACTAACCCCCTCGCCCCATTTGGCACTCCCCCTTAATTAAGGGGGAGATGTCACGTAGTGAAAGAGGGGGTCAACACAATCTAGAGTTATTCCATAAAATCACTGAGCAACATCACTTGCACTTGAGACATTTTTTTGGTATAATATTAAGATTAAATTAAGATTAAATTCTAATTGAAATAAAAAATGTTTTTAGAAAAATTAATTCCATCGGCTTACGCCCAATTCTCTCAACAAGTAAAAGACACTGCTGTAGCAGGAAAAGATGTTGCTGTAGGAAGTGCAGAAAGCGGACTTGAAGAGTTGGTTAAATTCGTCGTCAAAAATATCGACAACTGGATTGCCGGCATTATTATCGTTGTGGTCGCTTGGGTCATTGCTAAAATGGCAGCCGGAGCTATTAAACGAGAAATTATTAAAAAGAAAGGAGATGACGTTCAAGAAAGTGTTTTGATACTAGTGGAACGAATGACAACTATTGTTATATTAACGGTTGGTGTCACGATCGCCGCTGCTATTAACGGATTGAATTTTACTGCCGTAATCGGAGCGATGTCTCTGGGAATTGGTTTTGCACTCAAGGATATTATTGGAAACTTTATTTCCGGAATCATTATGTTATCTCAGGATCGCATAAGAATCGGAGACTTAATTAAAGTAGGTGATGTGGTGGGAACGATTGTTTCAATCGATACAAGGGCTACCATTCTACAAGCCACTGATGGAACTGAAGTAGTGATTCCAAATCAATCTATGCTTAATGAAACAATCATTAGTTTCACCACCAACCCATTCCGCCGCATCGAGCTAGTGGTAGGAGTCGACTATGGAACTGATTTACCTATGGTAACCAGCTTGGTTAAAGGAATCTTAGATAAAGATAAAGACGTGGTTGTAAAGCCAGAACCATTGATTCTTGTCGATGAATTTGGAGACAGTGCTATTAACATCAAAGTTCTTTTCTGGGTTGAATCCAGTAACAACTGGATGAAAGTACGCTCAAATCTTGCCAATCGAATCAGAAAAACATTCAGCGAACTCAATATTAATATTCCATTCCCAATCCGAACGCTTAAATTGGACGAAGACGATCGAAGCTTCTTAAAGACCATGGATAGCATGAAGAAGGGACTTGTTCCCGAACTCATTCCTGTACCAACCAACGAAGCAGTGATGCAGGCAGCACTAGAAAGCGAAAATGAGCCTCAGGTTCCCGCAGATATCTTTGAGCAAAGGAAGGCTCCAGCGCCAACCCCAGCACCAGTTGCTGAATCAAAAGTAGAAGCGCCTGCAAGTGAACCAGAAATGCCTCCAGTACCACAAGCCCCGAAGGCACCTGAAAAACCAGCAGAGCCAGCCGCTCCCCCACCGACACACCTATAGTTCAAAATTAGAAATTAAAAACTCGAAATTCGAAAAATAAAGCAATCTCAAAATACTTCGGACTTCGGATTTAGTGCTTCGGATTTTTTATTGAGCCACTCTCTCTACCTCCTCCAACGTCGACACTCCATTAATCACCTTCACAATGCCATCCTCATGAAGTGTGAGCATTTTGCATTGCTGATCAATATAAGTGTAAATTTCTGGCATTGGCTTATTTTCCAAAATCAAATTACGAAGCCCATCATCAAAGCGAAGCACTTCTGCGATTGAAACCTGCCCCTTAAACCCTGTTTTCCCGCATTCCTCACAACCCTTAGCATGCTTAAGCTCTGTGGGAACCGTTGGGATCTCAATCCCTTTTGCTTTAACTCCCTCAAGCGTTTCAGCAATATGAACCTTCTCGCTTTCAGTAATTGGCTTTAATTCAGAACAAGTAGGACAAAGCTTTCGAACCAAACGTTGAGCAATAATCAAATCTAAGGCAGGTGCTAAAATAAAGCCCTTAATTCCCATATTCATCAAGCGAGGGATGGATTCAACAGCGGAGTTCGTATGAAGCGTAGAGACAACCAAATGCCCTGTTAACGATGCCTGAGCGGCTGTTTCGGCCGTTTCTAAATCACGGATTTCTCCCACCATAATTACATCAGGATCCTGACGTAAAATAGCACGAAGTCCAGACCCAAAATTATATTCCTCATCTTCCTGAATCTGACTCTGAGAAATACCCGCCAGATTATATTCGATCGGATCCTCAAGAGTGATTACTTTTTTAGTTTTTGTATCAATTTGCTGAAGCATGGTATACAGCGTAGTAGTTTTACCAGAACCCGTTGGTCCTGTAACCAAAATCATTCCATGGCTTAAGTTGATAGACTCCTGCATATCCTTAAGTGCTTTCCCCTCAAATCCAAGCTGTTCCAATGGAATATTTGCTCGTTCAGCATCCAAAAGACGCATCACCGTTGCTTCCCCATAATGAGTGGGAAGTGTGGAAACACGAACATTAATTTTACGATTACTAAGCGCAAAGGAATACTGACCGTCCTGAGGAACATTGGTAACATTCAACTTAAGTTCAGAAAGATATTTAACTTCCTTAAGAACTCCATCGTATGTTTTAGGCTGAATCTCAAAAACAGTCTGTAAAATACCATCAACACGAAAACGAACCGCTACACTTTTTTCCTCAGGCTGAAAATGAATATCAGAAGCATGAGTTTTCATGGCTCCGACCTGAATATAATTTAAAGCCACATCATAGTTAGCAGCTTCAACTTTCGTTTTTAAGTCCTGAAGATTAGAAATTTCATCCGCCACTGAACCTAGATCTTTTTCTTCAACAATATTATCAACTTTTTCCTGTTCTTTGTACTGCTTGGTAAAGTAAATTTTATGAGCCGCCTCAATCGATTCTTCAGAGGCAAGACTAACTTCAGCCCAGTAACCGTCCTTTCGGAGCTTCTCAATAAACGCCTGAGCTTTTGGATCCAAATCAACAACCGCAACACGTAATTTCTTACCCACCTGAGAAAAGATAGCCGCACGTGCCGTCTCAGCCTCATCTTTGGTTACAATAGTCGCAAGGTCTGAATTAACAGGAAGAACCAAAAGATTCACATAAGACATATCAAGTTCCTTTGCCTTACGCTGAACCGCTTCTTCTTTAAATTGCTGATTAACTTGTTTCACTCCACTTGCTAATTTTGAATTGTCCTGAGCCATTTTTTATTTTTTAGAATTGAATTTTTTTCGGATTTCGAGTTTCGAGTTTCGAGTTTCGAATTTATTTTTTATCTATATATTATACCAAATTTTCAGTAAAAAATCAACCAACCAAAATCGTCGAACGAAAAAGGTGATTTACAAAAAAACCCACCCCCGTAAAATACAGAGATGGGCCTTTGAATTTAAAATAAATTACTTACGGAGTGTTTTGCGCATGAAGGCGGGAACTTCTAGGTCCACACCAGACCCACCCTTAGTCGCTGCCTGCTGAACACCAGTTACTTTAACGGATGAAGTAGGAATATTACCAAGACGTTGAATAGTTCCAGCAGCACTAGAATTCTGAGCTCGTTGCTGATCCTCTTCACTGAATCCAGTTGCAATCACAGTAACTTTAATTTCACCCGTGTAGCTTTCATTGATTACAGCACCAAAGATGATGTTTGCTTCGCTATCAGCTGCCTCGGTAATTACCTTGGCTGCTTCATCCACTTCAAACATAGAAAGGTCGTTTCCACCAGTAACATTAAACAGAATTCCTTTAGCTCCTTGGATAGACATTTCGAGAAGAGGACTTTCAATAGCTGCGCGCGCCGCATCCACCGCACGATTCTCACCAGTACCATAACCAACTCCCATCAAAGCAGAACCTGCACTTTGCATAATCGCACGAACATCCGCGAAATCCACATTGATCATTCCATGAACAGTGATCAAATCAGCCACTCCTTGAATCGCCTGACGAAGAATGTCATCTACAACGGTAAAGGCATCGGTCAAAGGTGTTTTTTTATCAATAATAGAAAGAATTCGATCATTTGGAATAGTGATAAGCGTATCCACTTTCTCTTTCAATTCATCAAAGCCATCCGCAGCGGTCTGCATGCGACGAACTCCTTCAAAAGAGAAAGGCTTGGTCACAACACCAACCGTTAAAATTCCCATTTCTTTAGCAATATCAGCGATAATAGGAGCAGCACCCGTACCGGTACCACCACCAAGACCACAGGTAACAAAAACCATATCAGCCCCTTCAATAGCAGCTTTCAACTCCTCACTACTTTCTTCAGCAGCCTTTTTCCCAATATCAGGAATAGATCCAGCACCAAGACCACGAGTAGTCCCCTTTCCAACATTGATTCGATGAGAAGCTTGAGAGTGATAAAGGGCCTGAGCATCGGTATTAACCGAAATGAAGTCAACCCCATCAACTTTCGCGCCAATCATACGATTAACGGCGTTTCCACCACCACCACCAACACCAATAACCTTGATGGAGGCCAATGGAGTAATTTCTGGTTTTACTTCCATAGAATTATTAACTTGATTCGGTATCTTAGAGCCATTAAATAAGTTTTTAAGTGCTTCTGACATGAGAATATTATTATTAGTGATAAAATTTTTACCTGCCTGCCGGCAGGCAGGTTGATAATTTTCAATTTTCAGGCTTCAAATAAAAATAAAAACTGGAAATTGAAAAATAGTTCAGCTTATTTTTGTTTTTGTTTTAGATGATGTGTAAACGCAGCGATTATGGAAGGAGATTTTTTAACCAACCTTTAACGCCCGTTAGAACTTTTTTGAAGTCAAAAGAACCAAGGCCGTAAGAGCGACCTTCGAATCGAGACCCCCAAACAACCAAACCGATAGCGGTTGCATAGGCAGGATCATCAATTTTATCAACAACTCCATCAACCTCTGTTGGGAAGCCAATCTGAACCGGAAGGCCAAGAACATCTCGAGCCAAATCAAGGCAACCAGGAATCTTCGATCCAGCCCCTGTTAAAATAGCTCCCGCAGGAAGCATTCCATCGCGACCGATTGAACGAAGCTCGTCTTTAACCATTACAAAAATCTCGTGATAACGAGCCTGAATGATTTCTGACATATGTTTTTTAGCCACCTTGTGATTATCAATCTTACTAATTAAAGAAAGGTCGATAGTTTCACGTTCATTTACATCTTCTGGATTGGTAGTTCCATATTCAATTTTAATTTTTTCAGCAGTATCGATAGAAGTTCGAAGTCCAATCGCAATATCGTTGGTAACACTTTCACCACCAACTGGAAGTGAAGAGGCATGAAGTGTAGTTCCTTCCTCAAAAGCGGCGATAGAGGTACTGCCACAACCCACATCAATCACTACAACACCTAATTCTTTTTGACGACGAGAAAGAACTGCCTCAGCAGCAGCCAAAGAGCTTGGCACAATATCGTCGATATCCACACCCGCCTGATGAACGGCTTTTTCAATATTTTTAACAATCGTTCCCTGCCCTGTAATAATATGAGCGTCAACTTCCAATCGGACACCGATCATTCCTACAGGATTTTTAATCCCTCGTTGGTCATCAACTGAAAAAGATTTAGGGATAATACGAAGAATTCGACGATTGGATGGCATTGAAACCGCCTGAGCCGCTTCAAGGACACGATTCACATCGTCTTCGATAATTTCAGACCCTGCATGAGAAATTGCAATAACCCCCTTGCTACCAAAAGATTCAATATGATTCCCACTCAATCCAACAAAAACATGATGAATAGGAGCACCTGACATTCGTTCAGCATCCTCAAGAGCCGCTGAGATATTACTAATGGTCTCGTCTACATCAATTATATTCCCCTTACGCATACCAGTAGAAGGAGAAACACCAACACCAATAATATTCGGCATTTTCTTTTCTGATTCTAATAAAGCAATAACTGTTCGAATCTTGGAACTACCGATATCTAAGCTTGCAACAATTTGTTCTTTGGACATTGATTTGAGAATTTAAAGTTAGAAATGTGGAGGTGTTGAATATTTTTTTTGATCAATACAATCGCATTTCACTAAGGCAAAAACTGAACGGAAAATTGCACTCGTATCAATTGGAACTATTTATAACAAAGGAAGTCTACATGAGTTGATTTTCTTTGACAAACCTTTTTTATAAAAAGACACATAGACAAATGGTGAGTTCAATTTTTTTGTACAATTTATTTGGCTTAGACTAAATGTAAACTACTGAACAAATTTTTTACATAAAAAACAACCATATCGAATAGAAAATGGTAAAGTATATTAAATTCTTGAACAAAAAATTTATACAGCAACAAGGTGACAAAACAAAAAATGTATTCACACCCATTTTTTACCGCATAAACAAGGGATTCATTTTTATAAAAAAACAATAACCAAAATTATTTGAAAAATACAAATACTAAGAATACATTATAAGTAAGCCAAAAAAACTGAATAAAAAATTTATACAATAAGCTCTAAAAATTCCATTGAGTTCAACAGCCAACACTCGTGAACGGGCTGG
>CBDUQS010000047.1:0-7450 GCA_965369815.1 uncultured bacterium
AGATCGAAATTAGCCATTTGCCATGTTTCTAGGTCACTTAGCAATAAGTAAGAGGCATTATCGGACCCACCTTTGCTAAGTGGCTCATAATAATAAGAACCGACACATCCTCTTGAATTGGTTTTCTTACCCACGTTCTGAGGAACGCGAGCCCCCTTCAAATAACCTTTAAGCAAATGATAAGTATCAACTGTATCAGTAGCAGTACCATCAGTACTATCATCAGTTGCATCTAGATGAAGGCAGTTACCACTATTGGCATGAGCAGCTCCAGTTTCACCATCACAAGGAAGCTCACCCTCTGCAGTACTGTCAGTACAGTTGGCATCTGGATATTTACCGAAGTCACTAGCGTAAACTTCAAGTGCCTGAGAGATGTTGTTAAGATCCGCAATACGGGCGGTATCACGAGCACGAGACTGTGCACCGGTTAGTCGAGGAAGAATAGTACCCATTAAGATACCGAGGATCACAATAACGATCATCAGCTCGATGAGGGTAAACCCGCGACGAAAAGCATTTTGCTTGTTCATTTTGTTTTTGTTTAAGTTATTAAATTAATTAATTACGGAATGACGATATAGATGGAAGCTGAATCAAGAGGGTCACCTTCAGTATCAGTAGGCTCAGTAGGTAGCTTCCCTATGCTTGAGATATATAAATCTGCCTCATTTGCTGATACAAAATCTGTCTCAGCTTCATGAAGATCTTCACTTAAGTTAAAATTAGCCATTTGCCATGTCTCCAAATCGGAAGCTAAAACGTAAGAAGTTTGAGATGAACCACCTCTATACAAAGGTGAATAATAATAAGTACCCACACAACCTAATGTTTCAGTTAAAACACCAACGTTCTGAGGTACACGATCCCCCTTCATGTAAGATTTAAGTTTTACATATGTACTTCCATCTGTGTCACAATTTTTTGCATCGAGACAATTAATTCCTGCACCATCACCAACACACGTTGCAGTAGGATATTCACCGCTATCACTAAAATACACTTCAAGTGCCTGAGAGATGTTGTTAAGATCCGCAATACGGGCAGTATCACGAGCACGAGATTGTGCACCGGTTAGTCGAGGAAGAATAGTACCCATTAAGATACCGAGGATCACAATAACGATCATCAGCTCGATGAGGGTAAACCCGCGACGAAAAGCATTTTGCTTGTTCATTTTATTTTTGTTTTAAGTTTTAAACTATTGTAAGTATATCATGAGTAATTTTTGTGTGCAACACCTTTTCCCTCTCTGAAAAAATTACTATTATTGAGAGCTGGCCAAATCGGATGACTGAAGGATTGGAAGCATTACCGCAATAACCAAGAATCCAACGGTTCCACCGAGAACCACGATGATCACGGGTTCCATTAAACTGGACATATTTTTAACCATATCGTCGAGTTCCTCTTCGAAGAAATCCGCCAACTTGGACATGATCTGATCCACCTGAGCGGTTTGTTCCGCCACGTTCACCATTCCCACTACCATAGAAGGCCAATGATAATCATCGTCTTTCATATTTTCCCCCATTGTAATACCACGCTTTACATCTTCCGAGATCTGTTTGATACGTTTTTCGTAAATAGGGTTCCCCACACTGCCTGCAGTAATGGACAATGCTTTTAAGATGGACACTCCACTACTGGTCAAAGTTCCTAAGCTTCGACAAAACCTTGCCACCGCTGTTTTTTTGATCAAAGGACCAAAAATAGGAGCTCTCATAATCGCCTTTGTCCATAAAACTTTCCCTGATTTGGTTTTTTTCCACTGGAGGAATAAAACGAATACGCCCACGATCCCCCCTATTAATAGGACAGCATTAGGAACACCTACCGTTTTACCCACCATAAAATCACTGCCATCAATTAACATTTGTGTCATCAGAGGGAGCTCACTTCCTAAGCTATCAAAAACCTCTTTAATTTTTGGCATTACAACGGTCATAATCACAATTATAGCTGCTGCTAAAATTATAAGTACGGTTACCGGATAAATCATCGCCCCTTTGATTTTTTTGGTTAGCTGAGCGGATTTCTCGGTTTGTGTCGCAATTTGCAATAAGGTTTGATTCAAACGGCCTGTCGCCTCTCCCGACTCCACCATACCAATTTGTGAATCGTCAAAGAATTCTCTATATTTTCCCAAGGATTCTGAGAAACTCAATCCACTTTCTATTTGGAAGGCTAAATCGGCGATCACCAGTTTAAAATGCGCATTTTCAACCTGATCCTCTAATATATGAAGACCTTTGGTTAGCGATATTCCCGCGTTGATCATCGTTGCCATTAATCGGAAAAAACTAACCTTATCATTGTCTTTAATCGGTGTGAACTTTGCAAAATAAGCGGTGAGCTGATCGGCTATATTTCCCGATTTTTGCTGACGCTTTGGAGCTTCTTTTGGCTTTGCTGCCTTTGCGATTTCCGCTGCAGTTGGAGCACTTCCGATATGTAGTGTTGCTGGTGACATAACTTTTTTTAAATTAAATTAATTTACTTTATTTATTTACTGGATATAAATTCGAAATACGAAACTCGAAAAAATTAGAATTTTGAATTGTTAAATTTTTCAAGTTTTTTAGTTATTTAAATTTTAAAATTGATTGTATTTCGGATTTCGAAGATTCGAATTTCGTGCTTTTAGATTATTGGACGACACGGTAGACCTCTTCTATAGGAATGTCTCCCTGAAGGGCTTTGATGTAGCCGTCTTGTTTAAGGGTGATCATGCCGTCTTTTTGTGCCTGATCTTTCATTTCGGTATCGGGTGCATTTCCAATCACCAGACTCCCGAGATCACGGGTCATCTCCATGATTTCAAAAAGCCCCATTCGTCCTTTATTACCCGAATCTCCACAAGCTTCACAACCTTTCCCGCGAGCGAGCTGTGGATTTTCAAATAATTTTTGGTCCACAAACCCTTCTTTAAGATCTGATAACTCTTTTTTAATTTCCTCAAGTACTTTCGGCTCTGGTGTATAGAGTTCTTTACAATGAGGGCAAACCGTTCGAACCAAACGCTGAGCGATGATTCCACGAATAGCGGAAGCAATCAGGAATCCTTTCACACCCATATCCGTGATACGAGTTAAGGTTCCTACCGCACTATTCGTATGAATGGTGGAAAGCACCAAATGTCCTGTTAGCGCCGCACGAATCGCAATTTCAATCGTTTCCTGATCACGAATTTCCCCCACCATTATAATGTCGGGATCCTGACGAAGCGCGGTACGAAGCCCAGAGGCAAAATCATAATCGATTTCTGGTTTCATCTGACTCTGAGAAAGCCCATCCATCTGATACTCCACCGGATCTTCAAAGGTCATAATATTCACATCAATGGTATTCAAACGAGTTAACGTTGAATAAAGCGTATTGGTTTTACCCGAACCCGTTGGCCCTGTTACCAATATTACTCCGTTGGGCATCCCAGTAAAGATTTCCATCTTCTTTAAATTTTCTCCTTGAATTCCCAAATCTGGCAGGTCAGGAATCTTCTTTGATTTATCCTGAATACGACTTACGATCTTTTCTCCATTTACTGTAGGAAGTGTTGAAACACGCAAATCCAAGCCTCTTCCGTCTTCTGTGGTTATTTGCATACGCCCATCTTGCGGAACACGTTGTTCATCGATCTTAAGACCCGACATAATCTTCACACGCGATACAACCGCTGGGTGAATATTGAGCGGATATTCTACAATCAATCGAAGAGCACCGTCGACACGAAAACGAAGACGAACGACCTTTTCCATAGGTTCTATATGTATATCCGATACATCCATTGCTGTCGCGTAGGTAATCATATGCAACACGATTTGCGGAATATTACCTGCAATAATGGAATTTTGAAGGGATTCTAAAACCGCAGCGGGGCTTATCTTCTCTTCCTCCTTTTCTTCTTTTTTCTCTTCTTTTTTAGGCTCCCCTTCCTTTTTTTCTGCAGATGCGCCTTGGCTCGTCTCTACAGCGTCATCGGATGATTCCGCTGTATCGACTGTTTTAATGGTTGGGGCGACTGCTTCTGGAACGGCTTTTGGTGGAGGGGGAGAATCTGGTATTGCGGCAACCTCCGCTGTTGGAGCGACTCCTTGCACTGATTCCTGAGGCGTATTGACTGCCTGATTCATATTCACAGGATCCGCCTGACCCTGTTGGGCAGACGAACCGTCGGAAGAAGATCCAAGTGGTGCCGGTGGTGTTTCAATCTGAATGTCGGCCATTAATTATATATAAGGTAAGATCAGGATTATTTTGAATATGCTTTAAGGCTTACGTTAAAATTAACTCCTTGATCCTTTCCTGTAGAATCTGATCCAAGGTAGCTAAGAGAGATTTGAGAAATTTCCATCATTCGAATATGATCTTTAGCTTCTGGATCAATATCCCCTGATAAATTTACTAGTGCCAAAACTCGATCAAAATTGGTTCGACTTGCCTTAATAGATGTTTGAAAAGGCAGAACTGTGTAGCCGTTTTCCTTTACTGGCTCCTGAAAAGAAAGTGAACTGAATTCAAAGGGTGGATAAGTAGTGGCTAAATGAGTAGCAAAATTTTCCATCAATCGAATTACTTCTAATTTTTCAATAGTATCCGGGAAAACCATATCGATCAACCCCTGTTCTTCTTTAAATTGCTCATCGTAAGCTGCTTTATGAAAATCACGCTTTTTTTCTAAATCGGATAGCTTTCCTTCAAACCCCTCAATTTGCTCCTGCCTTTCTGCGATATTGTCATTAAAATCTAAATAAGCCTGAACTTGCGGATATAAAAAATAAAATGAATAAGCGGCCAAAAAGACGGTGGCAATCGTCATGTAAATATAACCCTTTTGGTAATTTCTTTTTTTAATCTCCTGCTTTCCACGATCTTTGTTTAACAAAGGCATTGAGAAGATGCTCTTTTTTGGCTTTTCTCCTGAAACCTCTGGGGTTTTTGGAGCTACCGGTGGATTTACATTGTTTTCGTCAGCCATGATATTGGTTTTTTAATTTTTAGTTATTAGTTTATTTTTTATTCCCCTCCTCATCTTTGGTGGAAATACTTAAGCTAAAGCTCGACATATAGCGACCGGTTGCCGCATTGAATGACTTTGAGTAGCTATTAAAAGACTGCATTCCGTAAAAGTAAGGCTGAGCCTCATCATTTGGATCATCCCTATCTTTTGGATAGTACATAAACGCCTCTTCAATCTCAGCCAACTTGGTTAAGTTCTTACCTAAAGGATCGCTAAGCGTTGCTGCTACTGATAATTTGCCATTTTCAACATCGTAAGAATAATTGTTGTATTTAACATATTGAGCCAAGGCGTTTTTTTCATACACGGATTCTGTTACTTCATTGAGCATTCGAATTAATTCAGGCCAATCCATTCGACTTTCTCGAATATTATCGATGGTTTCAATATTTTCATTCTTCGCTTCCTCCTGATATTTTTTAATATCTTTGTTTAACCCCTTTTCCTTTTCCTGTTTTTCATCCAGAGTTCCAGCAGCGTTCTTTAGCTGAATGGCATAATTCTCTTGACCTGCCATGGACAAAACACGATTGTTTTCATCGATATTGTAAGCGTAAAAGAACCCAGCGCTCAGAACAATAAAAGCAATAGCGAACTTAAGAAAAGCTCCTGCAAAATGCATGAATCCCTCACCAGTTGATTCCTCTTTCTTTTTCACTACTTTTTCTTTTTTAGCCTTATTGGTTTGAGTAACAATTGTATCGATGATGGATTCTGATTTTTTTGACCCCTCAGATTCTGCTACTTTTTTACCAAACAAGCTAGTAAACATATTCCCTTTTGCCTCCTCTTTTTTATCACCCACTTTCTTTGGCGCATCATCCTTTTTACCTCCGACAGCACCCAGTGGAACCGCCACCATTGGCGATGTTGGTTTAGCGGGAGCTGGAGTTGCCACTGGAGAAGATACAACTGATTTTGGAGCCTCTGGCTTTTTATCAACGACTGTGGCCAGAGCTACAACAGGCTTAGCAACTGGATCTGTCTTAATCTCAGCGGTTTTTGGAGCAGCTATTGGGGCTACAATCTGAGTAGGTTTAGCAGGCTCAGAAGCTTTAGTAGGGGTTGGCATTGTTGGCTTTACCTCTGGTCTTTTATCAACAACTGAGGCCGGAGCTGCAACAGGCTTAGAAACTGGACCTGCCTTAATCTCAGCTGGCTTTGCTGGAGTTTTGGCTTTTTCCTCGTTTGCCTTTGGAAGTTTTTTAAGCGCTTTTTGAGCGACTGAATTTTTCTCATCTACCGCCAACATATCATTGGCTTTCTTCTCCACCTTTTCCCATTCTTCATTTTTCAAAAACTCTTTCAATTCAGCGCTCATGCCTTTTATTTTTTCCTTTTTAGCCTGAGCTTCAAGTTTGTTTTTTTCTTTTGTTAATTTTTCCTGAGCTTTTTTAGCTGCTTTGTTTTCTGGATCGCTTTTTTGAAGCGCTTCAATTAAAATTTCAGAATCCTTAGTACGCCCTTCTTTTAGAGCTAATTTTAGATTCTCTTCAGACTTTTTAATATCATCCTTTGGATCCTCAGTAACTGATGCTTTTGCCGGTGCTTCGGAAGCCTTTGGTGCTTCTTTTTTGTCGATTGATTTTGCTTCTACTACCTCCTTCTTGACCTCTTCTGGCTTTTTGTCTTTTTTACTGAAGATCTTCGCAAGAAACCCAGCCTTCTTTTCATCTTTTTCAACTTCCTTTTTTTCGGTCGGCACAGCTACAGCTGGAGCCTTTGGTGCGACGGCTACTGGAGTTGGTGCAGGAGCTGTAACTGGCTTAGCAACTGGCTCTGCCTTAACCTCAGCGGGCTTTGAAGTAGACGCTTCTACCTTCTTTTCCACAGATGCCTGAACTGGAGTCTGAACCTCCTTCTTTCCAAACAAACGACCAAAAAATCCGGCCTTCTTTTCTGTCTTATCTGAACTTTCAGCGGTCACTAAAGATTTTGCATCAACTTTGTTTTCTTTTGCAACTTTTTCTATCGCCTTTGTGGCTGCTTTATTTTTTGAATCTAAACTTAAAATTTCATTGGCTTTCTTTGTGGCTTCATCCCATTTTTTATCGGTTAGTAAGGCTTTGAGTTCGGCTGACAAAACTTTTACTTTCCCTTTGCTTGCTTGAGAACTAAGCGCATCTTTAGCCTCTTGGATCTGAGATAGAATTTTATTCGCTTCTTTATTTTCTGGATCGAGCTTTTTAAGCTGCTCCGCAAATTGAGTTACCTCTGCCAAGTTACCGGCCTTAAAAGCGATTTCCATCTTATCTTCTAGCTCTTTAATCTTTCCCGCATTTGCTTGCTTTAAAGCGTCTGCCTCCGCCTGCTGAGCTTTTTCCAAAAGACGATCCGCCAGATGATTCTCCGGATCGAGCCCTTTCAGCTCTTCAGACATTTTTTTAACATCATCAATACGACGTTCCTTGAAAGCGGTTTTCAAATCGG
>CBDUQS010000048.1:0-7387 GCA_965369815.1 uncultured bacterium
CTCCTAAAGCATTTAAAACATTATTCAATTATTTCAAAAGAAAAGTGGTTTGTATGTGAAATGAAAATCATCAAAAAGAAACTGACCAAAAAGAAAAAACAAGCAACAGATATAAAATAAGCTAAGCGACCCCAAGTGCTTTCCTTCCATTCACCGTCGCAATATCCACCAATTTATCCACTTCATAAATGCGACAAGCTTCAACAAGGAATTGAAGTTCTTTAAACACGTCTCCATCAATGAATGGGCAGAAGTAATCGTAAACATTATCCACACCCAAGCAAACGTTCACACCCGCTTCGAGCAAATGAGAAACAGGAGCGATTGAATTGTGAACAGGTGCCATTTTATGACGAGGCTGTTGATTATCGATCATCGCACGAGGACAGACAATTACACTCATGTCGGCTTCTTTAATCAATTTCGCCACCTCATTAATGTAGTCATCAGGATGTGCCGCTAAAGAACAGCAGTGAACCGCATTCACCTTTCCTTGTAACCCGTGCTCAATCACCTTTTTAGCTAAAAGTTCGGTGTCCTTTTCATCGGGATCGTTATTCTGATCAATATGAACATCCACCGTTTTTCCAAGGTCTTTCGCCATGTTAAAAATATAATCCAAATGTTCCGCCTGATTCGGTCGATCACGACTCGGCAATCCGCCAAGCACATCCACCATTGGTGCCGCTTTCTCAATCCATTGCTGAGCTTCTGGATTCATCGCTCCTTCTAAAACCTGAGAACAGATCTGAACCTCAATTTGATCGGCGTATTTCTTTTTCACTTCCAAAGCCGCTTCCACACACATCAATCCAACCGTGCTGTCTACATCTATATTGGTACGAGTAACGGTGCAACCTTGATTGATCATATTTTCCACACTAATCGAAATACGTTCGATTAGGTTTTCCTGTGTGTATTTTTCCTTCACAGCCTTCCATAAGTCCCATTTCACCTCCATATGATCGTTACACATCTGAAGGGTTTCTGGGCTAATGACAAACGCTTTATCAAAATGTGCATGACAAGACACCAATCCCCCTTTCTCTTTCACTTTTTCTTCCAAAAGTTTAAGCATATTCCATTTTTCCATAATTGTGTTGGTTAGTTATTAGGTCCCAAATCGCAGACTGGAAAGTCTTCGCTTCGGGTGGGAATCAAAACTTGCGCAACGTTGGTTTTCCAACCTGCGATGCGCAACCCCCTATTTCATAAGCGACTTTATCTCCGCCTCAACTCTATCCAATCCCAAATTCCCCGTTCCTCCTTGATGTTTAGACATTTTCAGCATCTGATCAATACCCTCTTCGGTCACTTCAATTTTATCAATATTAGAACCGATCTCTCGATAGGCATCACGGAAAGTCATTCCTTCTTTCACTTTTTCAAACGCTTTGTGGGCGGCAAAAAGCCCAGGGCATGCCAGCATCGATTTCACCATCACTTCCCGATTGGGTGAAATGTTCTGAACAATCGCGGCGGCGGCATCTAAAGACATTTCAGTGTATTTCAAACCAAGGAAAAGTGGCCGTTTAATCTCCTGACCATCACGATGGTAACCGGAAATTTTATTGGTGATATTCATTGTCATTTCGTTTCGACAAGCCAGCACGGTTGGAGTTCGTCCGCGAATCAATTCCGCCACATCCAAGTTCTTTTTCTGAGGCATAATAGAAGACCCTGTTGCGATCCCATCATCAATATTAAAGAATTGGAATTCCTGAGTGGTAAAGAAGAGTAGATCCGATGCCAACTTATTAAGTGTCAGCATAATCTGACAACACGCTTCTAAAACCAGCCCCTCTATCTTCCCACGAGAATTATGACAGTAAATCACATTGTTCTGCGTTTTACTAAAACCGATTTCTTTACTCAGCCAATCGCGATCAAAATCAAAGGGTGATCCATATCCAGCCCCACTTCCAAGCGGATTCTGATCCACAATCTGATCCGTAATCATATTTAGAAATTTAATATCATCCACCAAACTTTCCGCAAACGATCCCATCCAAGTTCCCACTGTCGTTGGCATCGCTTTTTGCATGTGCGTATAACCCGGCATCGGCACCATTTCATGCTCTTTGGCAAAATCAACAAAAACAGAAGCCAATTCCAGCGCTTTATTATTGATCGTGGTCGCTTTTCGTTTTAAAAACCATCGCATCATCACAAGCACCTGATCATTTCGACTACGACCGGTGTGGATCTTCTTTCCTGTATCCCCCAATCGGTCAATTAAATAATCTTCAATTTTAGTATGACAATCCTCATCTTCCAATTTAAGAATAAATTCCCCTTTCTCATAAAGCTCCAAAATTTCATCCAATCCCCCTTCCAATTCCGCCAGTTCATCTTTCGTGAGCAGGTCATGACGCTCCAAAAGACGCGCATAACAACGAGAGCACCACACATCATCGGGGATCATTTCCTGATCGTATAAAATGTCTTCTCCTGAATTATATTCCTCCACAACTTTATTTAAACTCACTTCCTTTTTCTTAAACCAGATCTTCTTTTTAATAACGCCTTTAGTTTCTATTTTTGATATTGAGATAGGAACGCTTGAGTCAGACATAACAATTGGGTTAAAAATTATGTGGGCAAACTTTAAGTAATATAGTCTTCTGATCCATTTGTTTCAAGGTTAAATAAAATCAAAATTTCGAATTTATTTTAAAAAATGAGTATGTTAATATTCTGTACGAAAACATAACAAATAAAAAAACATGCTTAAAAAATTGCTTAAAAGAGTGAATCGTAAAAAAGAACTGATTCTCTGGTTCGATGAACTCGGAATCAAAGACGTTCCCCTTGTTGGAGGTAAAAATGCCTCTTTGGGTGAAATGGTTCGAAAGCTCACCCCAAAAGGAGTGAAGATTCCCAATGGGTTTGCGGTCACCGCTTACGCCTACCATTACCTATTAAAAGACGCTGGCATTGCCGATGATATCAAGCGAATTTTAAAGGGATTGAACGCTAAAGATATGGATAATTTGGAAGAGCGTGGACGAAAAGTGCGTCACACCATTTTAAAAGCGGAATTTCCAGAAGACCTCAACAAAGCAATATTAGATGCTTATAAAAAGATGGAAAAGATGTACGGAAAACATTGCGATGTCGCCGTTCGTTCTTCGGCCACCGCCGAAGATCTACCAGATGCATCGTTCGCGGGTCAGCAAGAAACTTTCTTGAACGTTCGCGGGGATCATGAACTTTTAGAAGCATGTAAAAAATGTTTTGCTTCACTATTCACCAATCGCGCCATTGCCTACCGAGAAGAAAAGAAATTCGATCATTTCAGTATCGGATTATCCATCGCCGTTCAAAAAATGGTACGAAGTGATATGGCATCTTCAGGTGTGATGTTTTCCATCGACACCGAAACAGGTTTTCGAAACGCTGTCCTCATCAACGCCGCTTACGGACTGGGTGAAAACGTCGTGCAAGGCGCTGTGAATCCCGATGAGTTCTACGTATTCAAACCAACACTTAAAAAAGGATTCAAACCCATTCTCACCAAACGCCTTGGAGAAAAGCAGATCAAAATGGTGTACTGCTCAAATGGAAGCAAATCCCCTGTTAAAAACATCAGCGTAAAAGAAAACGATCGCAATCAATTTTGCATCAACGACAAAGAAATTCTAAAACTAGCAGAGTGGGCCATGATTATTGAAGATCATTACAGTAAAGAAGCGGGCTATTTCAAACCAATGGATATGGAATGGGCTAAAGACGGACGAACCAAAGAGCTCTACATTGTACAGGCGCGCCCTGAGACCGTTCAGTCTCGTAAAGATTTAACAAAACTCGAAGACTATCGACTGCTTGAAAAAGGAGAGATCATCACTCACGGAGCGCCTGTAGGCGCTAAAATAGCCAACGGTGTTGCTCGTGTTATTGAGAGCCCCGATCAGATTAGGCTCTTTAAAAAAGGTGAAATTCTTGTCACTACCATGACCGATCCTGATTGGGTGCCAATCATGAAAATTGCCTCAGCCATCGTCACCAATCGCGGAGGACGAACATGTCATGCGGCAATCATTTCACGTGAACTGGGAATACCGTGCGTCGTGGGAACGAACAATGCCACTCATAAAATTAAGAGTGGTGAAAAAATCACCGTCGCCTGTGAAGGAGAAGCGGGAAATATCTACAAAGGAGCATTAAAATATGACATTAAGAAAACGAGCTTAAAGAATCTTAAAATGCCGAAAACCAAGCTCATGATGAATCTTGGAAATCCCGATATTGCCTTTGAAAGCTCATTTATTCCAAATGCCGGTGTTGGATTGGCTCGCTTAGAATTCATCATCAATTCTTACATTCAGGTTCATCCGTTAGCACTTTTGAATTTCAAAAAGCTTAAAGATCCTATGGTAAAAAGCAAAATCGAAGATCTAACGGTTGGATATAAAAACAAAACCGATTTCTTCGTCGACAAGCTCACTCAAGGAGTTTCCACCATCGCCGCCGCCTTTTGGCCCAACGATGTAATCGTAAGATTGAGCGATTTTAAAACCAATGAATACGCCAATTTAATCGGTGGAACCGACTACGAACCCAAAGAAGAAAATCCAATGATCGGATGGCGTGGAGCCAGTCGTTATTACGACCCAAAATACCGAGACGCTTTTGCATTGGAATGTGAAGCAATGGTAAGGGTTCGAAATGAAATGGGACTCACTAACCTAAAGCTCATGATCCCCTTCTGTCGTACGATTGAAGAGGGTAAAAAAGTACAAGCCGAAATGAAAAAACACGGCTTAGAACGAGGAAAAGACGGCCTAGAGATCTACGTGATGTGTGAAATTCCAAGCAATGTGATACTGGGTGATGAGTTCTGTAAAATTTTCGACGGATTCTCCATCGGATCAAACGATCTAACTCAATTAACCCTTGGTGTTGATCGCGATTCTGCATTGGTTCGCCATGTATTCGACGAACGAAACGAAGCTGTTAAAACCCTCGTTCGTCAAATCATCAAAATCGGAAAGAAGAACAAAAAGAAGGTTGGAATCTGTGGGCAAGCCCCATCCGACTATCCTGAATTCGCTCGATTCCTCGCCAAAGAAGGAATCAATTCCATGTCACTCAACCCCGATACTGTGGTGAAGACGATGATGGACCTAAACAAAAAGAGATAATTAAAAATCAAAAAACCGAAACGCAGGTTTTCTAACCTGCGATGAGGTGGCCGACAAATAATTGTCGGCCTGTTTGGGGTAATATTGGTTTTTTATTTGACAAATAAAATTCTCATGATACAATAACTAAAACGTTGTGAGCTAGTTATGCTTAAATTCTGCGCCTCGACGTCCCCTAGGAATAACCACAATGGGCCCAACAATTGGCCCAACAAGCGGAATTCAACTAATGGGGTCTAAACCATCAATCCAGAAGGCCTGTTTTTGGGCAACTTACCCCTGGTAAATCGATGTGTTTTATGGTATAATATTTAGATAAATTCAGTTTTCTATGTTTTTTGCAAAAAACTCATCACAGAATCATTCATTTTTCAGCTCAAAATTAATATGGGTCAATCAAATAAACCCAGGATCTGTTGAAAGCGAGTCTGACTTTCTTTATGCGGGATTGAGCAACGTAATGAGTGAATTGGAAAATGACTCAAGTGAAGGTCCAAGAGAACAATGCGCTCATGAATTAGAAGCGCTCAAAAAGCCCATTCAAAGCAAAGATGATTTTGGAATAAGGGCAAACAACTGGATTTACCTTAGGGAATCAATTGAAGCACTGAAAAGAAAGGACATAACCGCTCATGAGCTCCGAAGTCTAATGATTTCAACAGATATTGGGTCATTTGCCGATAGAACACTCGATGAAGGAAGAGGAAACCTTGAGGCAGAAGAGATTATATCAAAAGTAAGGCAAACCGCAGTTGAAACATCTGAATCAAACACAATCAATTTACTGAACGCTGCAAGAGAAGGTGAAATAACCCGAACAAAAGCAGCACTCATCGAAGCAAAGGGAATTACTGAAAACGGCTTAAGGGAATATCTGGGCATCAAAATGAAAACAGTAAGTGGAGTGCTAGAGGAGGTGAAACAAAAGAAGCCACAACGCCTAGAGTTAAAAACATTCGAAAGACTAAATGAGCAATTAATTCAATACCACGAACTCATAGGCAGTCAAAAGCAGTTTCAAGAATTCGATAAACAAGGGTTAACTGGAGTTCTTGATGAGATAGAAACCCTAGATGGTGATCTAAAATCCCTAGATCAAGAGCCTGATAGTATCGAAACACTAAATGGAAAAATCGATCAATTAGTCGGATTTTTCGAAGGGATAACCGATGAGCAAGTAGGAAAATTAATAAAGAGTCGAAAGGGTCTTGAGGGTGAATTTGCAGACATCGGAAAAGAAAGAAGTGTTAAAAGATTGAATTTCCTAAAGAATGTAAGAAAGAAGCTAAAAAAATTAAAAAAGAATTTAAATCATGGAAAACTAGACATCGACCAACAGCAATTATTACAAAGAGACCTTGATGTAAAGCTAGCTCAGTTCGGAGGGTTAAGCCTAACGGAACAAATCGATTCAAACCTAGACCCCGAAAAGAAAACGGACGCCCAAAGAGCGCGACAAGTTATTGAACAATTAAAGGGTGTTACTGATATTAAAAAAATAAAAGAAGTACTTCTTGCGCAATTAAAACCAGAGCAAGTTGATTTTGTTTCCGATAAAAAGTTCAAAAATTACAAAGATTTGAATGGAGATCGTCACAACCTCAAAGATTACACCAGCGGTGAAATGGTGTTTTACGAACACGGAGATCATTGGAAGATTGTTATTAAGAAAGAATTACTAAGTAATGAAAATGCGGGCGAAAAGCTACAAAAACAAATCACTCATGAACTTTTACATGTAGAATTTGAAAACAATTCTGCATTAAAAAAATACTGGGTTGAAAAATATACAAGCAATCCAAAGTGGAATGAAATTAAAAGTAAGTTTGTTGAAAAATTCCCAAACAAACGTCCGCCAAATTTCATCGGACCTGCAAGACTAGGGGGATACACCCCAGGAGAATGGCCAGATGAAGCCGTTGTTAGCGAACTATACGCCATGGAAGCCGACGACAGTGAAATGGGAGAAGTTGGTGAAATGATTGCAAAAGCAGGGGTTTCAGGGGTAACTCCAAAGTTTTTGGGTTTTGATGAAGAGTCTGGAAAAGAAATGACTGCAATGCCCACAGCAGAGGCAGGTGATGAAAGCGGGGCAGAGGGAAGTAGTGAAGTGAGAGGAAGCTACGATGAGTTCACAAAAGGAATCGATAATATAAAAAAACAAATCAAAACCTATAAAAACTCTGAATTTATTGGATACATACCCGGAGCAGGAGCCTTGCTAAACTCGATGGCAGGATTCA
>CBDUQS010000049.1:0-7265 GCA_965369815.1 uncultured bacterium
GCTTGATCGATTTCTTGTTCTAATTCTTCTAAGTCAGATCCTTCTTCTTTTTGAGAAAGCTCCTCAAAGCTCTTTCTTGCTTCTTGGCTACTTTTTTTTGAAAGTTCTTCAATTTGCTCTGTATATTTTTCGTTTAACTTTGCTAAACCTTCTTGGTAATTTTGTCTAAAGTCACCGCGTTCTTGGTTTAGTGTGTTTGATTTTTTAATTAAGTCTAAAAGTTCATTTTTTTGATCATTGTTCATTGATTCAATCATTGGTCCAATGGATTGTTTTTGATTGAAATCCAATGCGCTTCCTTCTAATTTCTCTAGAAGCTCTTCGTTGGTAAGTTGTATTTGTGTCGACATTTTTTGTTTAATTATGAATTATTAATTAGCCATTTGCTTGTGTTTTTTTGTAATCAGCAATTGCCACTTCAGTATCGGTTTCATCTTCGATTTTACTTAAGAAGTTTCGAATTTCAGCGGGTTTATTTCCAATCTCCCCAATGACTTCAGTTACCTTTGTTATATAGTCTGGCTCGATGGATTCAATTAAGAGATCTGCTAAGTTCCACGTAAAATCTTTTCCATCTAGTGCCTCTTTCACTTTGTCAGTCACTTTTTTTAATTTCCCTGTTTCATCAGTCATTGTTTCACTGAGTAATGTTGGTATGTTCTCCTTTTTAACCCCTCCCTTATCCAATTTTTCCAATCCTGCTTCAATACTATTTGGATCTAGGGTTAGTCCATATGGTTTGAACATAGCTACAAATTTCGTTTGCTTTTCACTAAGTTGTTCTGCTGGAGTTCCAGTTGTTTCAGTTGCTGCCGCTGCGGTTGCTGCTGAAGGTGTTTCAGATTCTCCTTTCTTGATTAACACTAATTGATTTACAGGCCATGTGTTTTTTGGATATAGTTTTTGAAATTCAGCTACCTTTTTTCTGGCCTCATCCCATTTCTTTTCTTTTGCTAATCTTTCGGTTTCCTCCATGATTCTAAACATTTTTTCGTCTTTACTTTCTATTTTGAATAAAAAACAAATGGCACTGGCCATCATACTATCTTTACCATCTTTTCTTAGCCATTCTACTAATTGTGAAAGTCCTGTTTTCCATTGACTTACACCACCATTCTTTTCCATAAAGGCACCCATAGGGCCTAGTGCGGCTTTGGCATCATCTATTTTTTCAAAACCTGTTAACGTGCTGGCTTGATCTAAGAATTTATCAATGTCTGCTTTTTCCTGGCTCTCCATCAGAAACATTTTTTGAAATTCAATCTTTAGTTTTTGCACCGCTTCTTTTGTTTCAGCTTCATTCTTTCCTGCTTCAGTACAGTCTTCTACAATGCGGGGCATTATTGCTTTTTCAAACGCCTCATTGAAAGAGATTTGCTCTTTTTCCATCATTTCCTTTGCTTCATCAATTCCTTTTTTGGTTTTATCGAGAGTCTTCTCCTTTTCAGAGCCTCCGAACATCCCTGCAACTGAGTCGAGTACGTTTACCATTATTGATTTTGATTATTAATATTTAACTTACTAAGAATATCCTTTTTGGCTTCTTCGTAAGTTTTTAAAACTTTCCTCATTTCACTCGGTCGAACCACGAATACCCCTCGGTCCATTTGCTGACACCGGTAAGTGAAGGATTGGAGCAGTCGTAAATATTCCGCTTGCTTGTCATGTTCCATCAGAAACATGGCTAGAATGTAGCGTTTCTTTAGCTCTTCCGAGAAGTGTCGGTTTTGAGTGATGAGTTGGATAATTTGTTTTTCTAGATCGTTCATTTTGGTTTTTAGAGCTTAGTTTTTAGTTGTTAGCTTATATTTTCTAGATCTTTTAGGAGTTCGTCTTCAGCAGCTGGTACGTCTATTTTGTTGTGTTCCTCCATTGCTTTCTGGCGTATCGCATCGGCTTTCTTCCCCCCTTCTATTATTTTCTTAGCGTGCTTTGGGTCGTGTTTTCTGCGATGCCTTCCTGTGGGGATAAAATCTCCTTGGCCCATATAAAATTTTGTAAAAATTTTAAAATTCGAAACTCGAAGTTCGAAATTCGAATTAGATAATGTAAACGTCTCCATGCTTCTCTTCGAATTTTGATTTCATTTGAAACACGGTTTCGACCAAATTCTGAATTTGAAAACTTGGTTTTTTTTCAAGTTCCCACATTCGTTCAATCTGCCGAATCACACTCATGATGTTGTGTCCGGTTAGGTCTGTTAATTCTTGCTCTTCTTCGCTTAGTTTATTAAAAACTTCAGAGTTGTGAAGGGTCTCAATTTTGTGAGGATTGATTTCACCGCTCTCTATTTTTTCAATCAGCATTTTCAAAAAATCTTCATGCCCTTCGTTGAATCCAGTCTCATCGTGTAGAGGGTTGTTTAGTTGCTGCTGAGTCTCCTCGCTTACAATGTGGTCCTGGTATTGTTTGATGTTATCTTCCATTGATCAAAATTAAATCTAATTATTATAGCATTTTTCGAGTAAAAAATCAATATTAACTCTTGCTACGGATTTGGGACTCATCGCAGGTTGGAAAATCCTTCATCGCAGGTTAGAAAACCTACTCTTCGGGTTGGGTGAAATGGTACAATGTTGATCCATCAATCAATTAACTATGGATCGCCGGTCATCTCTCGATTTTGCTTTAAGTACTAAACCTGAATATATTCAGGCGCTTCGGGATATGGGGATTTTGACTATTGAGGATTTGCTTTTGCATTTTCCTCGTACTTACGAGGATTTGTCCGAATCGAAGCAGCTTTCCCAGGTGAAAGATGGTGAAAAGGTGAGCTTGAATGGAATGCTTTATGGGATGAAATCTATTCCTACCAAAAATCGGAAAATCAGTTTGCTTAAGGCGATGTTTTACGACGCTTACGGCAGTGGAGCCGAGGTGGTGTGGTTTAATCAGCCGTTTGTGAAACGGACAATTCCGATGGAGAAGGAAATAACGCTTTCGGGTACAGTTAAGCGTCAATATGGAAAAATCACCATTCAGAGCCCTCGTGTTGAGCGCACAGGAGGTGTTCAGGTTCACACGGCGGGCATGGTGCCAGTTTATCCTCAGCACGAAGTGATCACGAGCAAATGGTTGCGTGAGAAGGTCCATCCTTTGCTTTATTTAACGAAAGAATTTGAAGAAGTTCTTCCAGATGAGATTCTTGAGGAAGAAAAGTTGATGTCGAAATCGGAAGCGGTGAAAGAAATTCATTTTCCAACCAATCAAAAGCGTTTGGAACAGGCGCGGGATCGCATGGCTTATGAGGAACTCTTTTTGCTTCAACTCACGGCCGTTCAAAAAAAGGAAGAATGGAAAAATAGTCGCTCAGAGGATAGTTTGATTAAGGGGGTGAAAATGAATGTGGATTTTGTGAAAAACTTTTTTTCAACCCTTCCTTTTACGCCGACTAATGCTCAGAAAATAGTGATTTACGAGATTCTATCTGATTTTGAAAAACCTTATCCAATGATCCGGTTGCTCGAAGGAGATGTGGGGTCGGGTAAAACTGTTGTCGCGGCCATTGCTCTTTTAAATGCTGTGGTCAATGGATATCAGGCGGCTATTATGGCGCCGACGGAGGTTTTGGCTCGTCAGCATATGGTTTCTATTTTGAAGTTTATTGAGGCTTACGAAGCCAAATTTCCTCTCGAAAAACCGATTAATATCCAACTTTTGGTGGGGTCCTTGAAGCCGAAGGAAAAGAGGCAAGTTCAGGATGCGATTAATAATGGGCAAGTAGATATTACGATTGGAACACATGCTTTGATTCAGGAGGCGGTTCAATTCCCACGACTTGGCTTGGCAGTGGTGGATGAGCAACATCGATTTGGTGTGAAGCAACGGGAGATTTTAATGAAACAGGGGAGCCCTCATATTTTAAATATGACCGCTACTCCAATTCCTCGTACATTGGCTATGGTGGCTTATGGAGACCATGATCTTTCAGTGATCAATGAAATGCCGCCGGGTCGTCAGATCATTGTTACCAAAGTGGTTCCATCTGAAGATCGGAATCAGGTGAATTTATTTATTGCGGATAAGATTCAAAAGGGTCAGCAGGTTTATGTGATTTGCCCCTTGATTGAGGATTCTGAAACAATGGAGGTGAAGTCGGTTAAAGCTGAATATGAACGACTTCATACTGTTTTCCCAACATTCAAAATCGGTTTGATGCATGGAAAGCTGAAAGCGGAAGAAAAAGAGGAGGTGATGCGACAATTTAAAGCAAAAGAAATCGATATTATGGTTTCAACGTCGGTGATTGAAGTGGGTGTGGACGTTCCCAATGCGACGATTATGCTGATTGAAGGCTCTGAGCGTTTTGGGCTTTCTCAGCTTCATCAGTTTCGTGGTCGCGTCGGGCGTGGCGACAAGCAATCGTATTGCTTCTTGTGTACCAGTCCGGATGCTCAAGGGTCTTATCAGCGTTTGAGGGCAATGGTGGACTATAGCGATGGGTTTAAATTGGCTGAGATTGATTTAAAACTTCGAGGACCTGGGGAGGTTTATGGGGTTCGTCAGTCGGGAATTCCTGATCTTAAAATTGCGACGCTGACTAATGGAGTTTTAGTGGTTCGCGTAAGAAAAGCAGCGGAACATATGATTGATAGTGATAAATTAGACAAGCATCCAGTTTTGAAATCGATGTTGGTTAAACTCAGGAAGAAGATGGAATCTGAGGCATAATAAAATTTAATTCTGAAAATGTTGTTCGCCATGCAGAACATCTGTTTTTGCCTTATTTAAGCGTTTATCTTCCTGCTTGTTCGCCAAATTGTTTTCCTTGGACTCTTGACTTTCATTGGGCATCTGTTAAAAGGATGTCCGAATTTAATTTTTTAATACAATTTTATATATGACTTCTATTTCTGCATTTCCTTCTTATGAACTTATTAATTCTCCTGAACGTCACATTGGAGCCCCTTTTGATCATCACTCTGGTTTTGATCACCCAAATTCTGATTCTAGTATGACTGGTGTTATGGCTAATCTTAAAATCAATGCCGCTCGTGATGCTTTAAGTGAAGTGGTTGATCCAGTTGATGATCAGGCTATCGAAGAGGAGGCTGTGGTTGCTGATAGTGTTTCAAAAGCTCCTTCTTTCTTACTTACTCCAGAGCAAGCTATAGTTCGAGATCAAATGACTGCAATTTTGGTTCGCCAAGAGGTAATGCGTCGTCGTTACTAATTTTTGACAATTAAAAAACCCTGCCCAGTCTTCGCATAAAGCTTCGACGGGCAGGGTTTTTTTTGGTTATAATTTTTTGATTAAGCGGCTTTCTTCATCTTGCGAAGCGCCTTGCTTCGTAAAACTTCTGTTCGCTGACGATCTCCCGTAAGGAAAGACCAACTATGATTATTTTTTTCATTTTTTCGACCTAATTCATTCTTTGCTATTTCTAAATCTTTTAACTCTTCTATCTGAAGAATTTCTCCATCTATTTCTATAAGGTCAGCTTCAGCTCCTTCATATTCACAATTTTCATGCATTTCATCCCAGTATTCATCCCGATATTCTTCGGGCCATGATTCATCGACTGCAACTTCTTGTGAATCTAGGTTTTCAGTTATTGGGGCACTTTCTTGGTATGCCTCATTGTGATCTTGTACTTCTTGATAAAAAAGCTCAGTAGCTCGACGTCGGCTATCTCGTGTTATTCCGCGAGGACCTTTTGAGTCAGGCTCTTCGTCATATCCTGCGAATTCGCAGGCATATTGCAAAAAGCGATAGTCAGATGCTACTTGCCCATTATCCGGCAATGCACCTGTATCATTATTAAATAACTCTTGTCTCGTTTGAGTGTCGAATTCAAAAGGGTCTTGGTGTTTAGGAGAGTTCTTCATGGTGATTTATTTTAAATGATGAAAAAGTGAATATATTTTAACATAGAATATTTAAATTGTCAAGTATGAAACAGTTAAAAAACATGACAATCCATTCGCATAAAAATTCTATTTTTTTCTAGAGTACAAAATTTATACAAGACAACGTTTTTTGGCTTACTGCAATGTATAAAACTTGCAAAAGAAAGGGTGGCTACGTATAATGTGATGATTTGCTTCTGGCAGATCAGAACAAATTCAGATCACTCGCGGCTCAATATACTGCTGGACAGAATGATACTGGAAACCCCAATTGACCTTTTACAATTCAATTTACATTACTGCTTTGTTCCTGAGTTATAACCGTCATGTTTCGCCTCGCGAAACACATATGACATCTTAATGTAAGGGCACGGTGGTTAAGTAGAGTCTGGGGACGAGTTTATCTCTGACCTCATATCTCACATCTCAGATTTAATCTGAGATCTAGGATCTAGAATCTGAGATAAATTCCTTTCTAGACTTTGCGATGTAGCCCTTCATGACTAGTGTGGGCTCAACAAAAATATAATCTGTTGTCTTTATTTTAAAATAAACATTAAAAACCAAAAGGTAACTCATAGATTGCGTCTTGGATGGACGAAAACAAAAACCAAAGTACAGTTTAGAACTTTTCTAGCTTAGTCACCTAGATCAGTTTGATTTCGACCCGTTTCTCGATACGTTGTAAATGTATTGTCTGAATGGGAGTATCGAAATCAGACAAAAGAATCTCTCATTATTGAGAGGTTTTTTTGTTATTCCGAAAAACACTGAAGTCACCCCCTCCGTCTCCGTGTTCGGAGTCGGCTCCCCCTTAATTAAGGGGGAGATGCCACGAAGTGGTAGAGGGGGTAGATATCTCAAGCCTGCCTTTGCCGGCAGGCAGGCCCCGCATTACCCTTTAAACTTTTGTTGTACGTTTAAATAGCGAGTTGATGTTTTTTACACTCGTTTGTTGGTGGTTTTTCTATTTCTTTGGATGGTGATGATGGTGGATGAGGATGGGGACAGTGACATGAATAGGGCTTCTTAGGTGCAATCCCTTTCCTTTCAGTAGATCAAATCGAATGATTCCAACCAGGTTTGAGAAGAGAAGGAGCGTGTCTGTTGCCATTCCTGGGTATGATCCTGAGATGAAATTATAGGTAAACCATAGTATTGGTGTAAGCAAAGAGATCCTCCTTATTTTTTTAGGATCAGACATCCAAAAAGCAACGCTCCCAAATGTCATTCCTGCTATGGGAAGTAGGCTGATATAACCTTGCCAACTTAGCATTCCCGCTATCCACATAGCACCGATAAAGAAAAATAACCAAAAGATATGATGAGCCCATTTATATTGATTTTTTAGAGAGAAAACAGAGCATCTAAATATGTTAACCATGTTCATGGCGGAGCCTGTGAATGCTCCCAAC
>CBDUQS010000050.1:0-6646 GCA_965369815.1 uncultured bacterium
CCGCCAATTCGTGCAACAATCACGGAACTTGCGACGATTCCTCTGGGGTCGTTTCTTGCTCCTGTAGCACGGAGTACATCGGAGCCACCTGTGAAGCCTGCGCAAGCGGGTATCAGGATCTGGATTCCGATGGTGAGTGTCTGGCTACCTGCAGCACTGCCAATCTGAATTGCTCCGGAAACGGTGCATGTTCGGATGTTTCGGGCACAGCTCTTTGTGTCTGTAACGCCGGTTATGCTGGCAACCAGTGCGATGTTTGCGCCAACGGCTACCATGTCGATGGCACATCCTGCGTCATCGATCAGACCTGCACCGCCAATTCGTGCAACAATCACGGAACTTGCGACGATTCCTCTGGGGTCGTTTCCTGTTCCTGTAGCACGGAGTACGTTGGTACAACCTGCGCTTCCTGTGCTTTCGGGTATCAGGATAACGATGGTGACGGTCAGTGTACGGCTAACTGCAGTGTGGCACCGCCCAACTGCAATAGTCATGGCACCTGCTCCGATTCGTCGGGAACCCCCCTTTGCGTTTGTAGCACTGGTTGGGACCCGTTGAACGATTGTGCGACTTGCGCTGCCGGTTACCATACCGAAGGCGTGGATTGCGTGATTGATGAAACTTGCGCCGCCGCTTCCTGCAATTTCCGCGGGACTTGCGATGACACGAGTGGAGCCATTCAGTGCACCTGCAACATCGAGTACACGGGTGACACCTGTGACACCTGCGACACGGGCTACCAAGACGCCGATGGGAACACGGACTGTGAACCCACCTGCGCCACGTCGGCCCTCAACTGCAACAGTCACGGCATGTGTTCTCATATGAGCGGAAGTCCCGTTTGTGTGTGTGACACCCGCTACACCGGAATGACCTGCGAACAGTGTCAGCCAGACTACTTTAACTGGCCCACATGCAGTCCTTTCCTCAGTACGGTGTCTGCTACCCTCAGTACTGGACAGACCACGGAGATGAATTTCGGAAACGGAGGATATATTCTCCTGAAGCACGCCCTGAGTGCAGATTCTACCGGCAATACGGCAACCGTCCGTCTGGCCTACCGAATTCAGCTTTCAGGAGTTCAGGCTTCGAGTTTCATTCTGTTCCGAAACGGAAGTACTCAACTGACGGGTGGAGGCATTCAGGTAGCAAAGCTCACCCCCATCGTGGTGGTTCCGGATCAGGAAATCATCGTGGTTGTCGCTTTCTACGTGGAAGAGATGACCATCCAAGGAACTTCCAATGAGTACCACCTGAATGCCAATATCACTGGTCTGGACACGGGAGACAGTGTTACTGTCACCCTGCTGACCGACGACACGCCTACATCGACCCTTAATGGTGCACGGTTTGGGTACGTCTGGAACAGCACCGTGTCGGAAGACATGCTGTTCATGGGTCAGCTCGGTCTGAATCAGAGCGCCACCCCGTGGTTCGTTTGGTCTGGTATGAAAGACATCTCTGGCTATACCTATCCAAATATCGGAAGCGGTGGAAACATCCTGACATCAGGAAGCGCCCACTTCTCCGACAGCTACGAAATTCGATCTCAGTTGTCTGGCATCCAGAACACGGCTACCAAGACCAACTGATTTCACTGAGAGAACCTCGCTCCAGTCTCTCTCCATCACGCTTCGGCAATGATGGGGGGAGGCTGGGCTCGTTTTTAAGGTACAAATATGATAGAATACCTCCGATCTCAGATCTGAGATCTTATAGCTGAAATATTGTTTTATGGATGTTCGCGATATTGTCCGAAAAGCATGGCAGGTAACACAAGTTCATTTAAAGAAACTGATTTGGTATGGATCCGTACCCGCTTTTTTTACCATTGTGGTGAGCAGTGTTTATTTGGGTTATCAGTATAACGCTTTTAATCATTCAGCAGCACTTGGGGGTGTTCAAGAAATGAACTTAATGTCCAGCATCAGAACCGTTTGGGAAATTGTTAGTGGACATCCCATATTAGCCATTATGGCAATTCTTTTGGTGGTAACCATTTTTGGTGGATATACCCTTACACCACCTATCTTTAGGGCTACTTTGATTCAGGCGCTGATGCGAATTAAAAATTACGAATCCATCACAGGGTCTTTCGAAATTGGAGTTCGGCGCTTTTTTCCAATGTTCGAATTCGCTTTAATAACGGGTTCATTTAGTATTATTACGGTATTTACCGAATCATCCTTTATTTTACGATGGTGGGGTGAAAAAATGTTTTTCTTAGCCCTTCCTATTCTATTGTTTATTGGAATGGTGGGGGTGATTGCCAGTTTTCTTTTTACTTACACTGAATATTTTATTGTTCTTGAAGACAAGCACATCATTGAATCCATTAAAGAGAGCGTTATTTTAGTGATTTCTAATCTTCGAAAGACAATCCTGATCTTTATTTTGATGCTTTTGATAGGAGTGCGAATTGTTTTAAATATTTTATTAGTGCTTTTCATCCCAATGCTAGTCGTTGGATTAGGCGGCTATTTCGCAACGACTTTTTTACACACAATTGGGCTTGTTATCTTAGGAATTCTTGGATTTATAGTATTATTGGTTGCCTCCTATTTAATGGGGCTTTTTAATGTATTTGCGACAGCGGTATGGGTCTTCACTTATTCAGCGCTCACCGAAAGAAGCCAGCATCATTCCAAAAAGAAGGAGGAAAAAGAATCCGAAGAATAATTAAAATCTATTTATCGGTAGATAGGCCCTTAATCATGTAGGTTCCCTCTAGGTGGTAGCCTAGTTTTTGGTAATACCCACGAGTTCCAATCGCGGCGATCACGGCTATTTTTTGAAACCCAGCCTCTTTAGCCAAGTCTTCCGCCTTCTCCATCAGCTGTCGCCCAAAACCAAGATGCTGAGTTTTAGATTTTATTCCTCCCGATTCATCCAGCGTTTCTTGTCGCCCATACACATGAAGCTCACGAATCAGAGCGGCTCCTTTAAGCTCTTCGAAAAGCGGTTTAAAGTTAGGATCAGGGAAGCGTAAACGACACAGTCCAATCAGTTTATCTTGCTCAGGATCTTCGATCTGAATAAAGAGTTCTTCCCCCTCATTCGCTTTGTAATTTGTAATTCTTAATTCATAATTCTTAATTGAGAAATCAGAAATTTCTCGACATCGGATGCATCGACATTCCACTCCCATTCGTTGCATGATCTGGCGGAGGTTTGATTTTTTAGAGCCAAGAATAATGCTTTCAGCAGGAATGTCTCGGATGATCCGAATAATTCGACAATACTCAGGCACCGTACTCTTAACTTCAGCCACCACTTTTATCAGCTCATCATCTGTGTAGGCCGTGTGGATAGATGGATCTTCTTTTATCATTTTTTCTAAATCCGAGAATGGCGTGACCATTGTCGGATAAACTTTCAAATAGTCTGGTCGAAGCCCCTCATTTTCAAACAAATCCCGTCCTGATTTCAAATCCGATTCCAGGCTAGCTGTCGGTAAATTTGGCATTAGATGATGGCACACTTTGAGCCCCACATCTCTACAAAGCTGAGTCGCTCGGATCGATTCAACAAGACCATGACCCCGTTTATTAAATTCATTCACCTTATCATCTGTGGTTTGAACACCCAGCTCTATACCCGTTACACCATAGCTTCTTAATTTTATAATTTCCTCTTCATCCACCCAGTCTGGTCTTGTTTCCACCCACAGCCCCACACAGCGGATATCTGCTGTCTCATTTTTTTTAATCAAATCTTCCAAGTCCAGATCCTTAAATCCTTCATCTTCAAACTCTGTTATTGCTCCAGGACCTTCATTAAGTGCCAGATAAATTCCTTTTAAAAACCGCTGTCGGTACCATTCGGGAATCGCTCCCCAGGTTCCTCCCGCTGTTCGAATATCAATTTTAGTAACATCGTGCCCCTGAGCCACTAAGCCATTCAGTCGAGCTTTAACCTGCTTATAAGAACTGAATTCATTGCGCACCGCTCTCATCATCGCGGGCTCATTGCTCAGATAACTCTTTGGCATCCCCTTTTCCGTTGGGCAAAAAATACATTCTCCTGGGCAACCCAAATCTTTCGTCAGCACGGTGATATTGGCAATCCCCGAAAGGGTACGGATTTTTCGTTTCTGAATCACTTTGAGGACAGTAGATGAACTTTCTATTTTTCCCTCACTAACCAAATCCCGATAAGCCTGAACCAATTCCAGATTTTTAGGCAAAACCCCTCCATTTTTCTTGGTGATCTGATTGCGGATCAGCTTTAATTTTTTTTCATCCAAAACTTTCTCTTCTGAGAGTTTCAAAATAATTTTCTTGGCCAATGGAATCATTTCGGGGCGCACCGAATAAACCGACATAGGTATTTGTTAGAGTGAGGATATTTTAGAATTTTTTTAGATTTTTGGCAAGAGGCTTCATACCTTTTAGTACTAAGTTTAGCACTCTCTCCATAGGCCAATGTGGCTATTTTGAGCCGCTTTTTCACGCTGAAGGTATAACGGTTTATTGACCGATGGATACTCACGAAAAACAGTTGCATAGCCATTGGCGACTAAATATTCACTCAAATCTAGGTATTGATTAGCAGAATTACCTATAAATACATAAACGTAGCGTAATTTTCGACCAAAATCATCTTCATCACGATTGGTCAGATCAGGTTTTAAATAGACATATCTACCTCCCTTTAAGGCCATGCTGACAGCCGCAGTAGCCTCTGCGCCGAAACATTGTTCACTATAGCTTATGGTCGTTACTTCTGGCGTATTGATACCCAGAAGGCGAATTTGATATAACTTTCCATCAGAAAACCTTGCGAGCAATGTATCCCCATCAAGTATAGCTGTAATAAGTACTTTTTCACTGCTTTTCAGATCAGAAAGAAAAAACGTCTTAGTCCGAGTATGGGGAAATTCATCAGCTACAGAAGTGGAAGGTTTTTCAGACACAGCAATAGGTTCAGCGTAGAGAGCTGAAGAAAGGGTCATTAAAACCAATAAGCTAATTAGTGATGTGAATAAAAAACGCTTCAAGAAAAAGGATTTTTTTAAAGAAGGCTATTATATACTTCTATAGGCAATCTGTCAATGTTAAAGGTAAAATGGCTTATTTAAACCAAAATATTACTATTAACAATAGAAAAATTAGTATAAAGCTCGAAATGACAAAAAGGGTTTATTTCATTTCTTCCTCTAAAATCTAAACCTCTATCAACGATAAACTGGAGCAGATTTACAATCTATCTCCAAGATATTTAAAAATCATGAATCGTGCACTATTCCATCTCAACCAACACCCCTTCATCAAATTCAAAACCCTCCTCAATCACCAAATCTGCTTCACCCGAAAGTTCTTTGGTTTCACCAGTATCAATCACCCAGAACCATAAGCCATGCTCAGTTAAAAGAAAGGTTTCACCGTCCTTAGTACAAGCATGTCCCGTTGTGTAATTTGTCGTATCATCACCACTGTGAGTCACATTGCTCGTGCTGAGTTCTGGATCAGTAGTGACATACAAAAAGTGCTTTGTATTTCCTGCCTTAAGATCAAGGGTGTAGTCCACATATTCACAGGTGCTATTGTGAATTTGGCGACGGAATTCATTCAGAAGATGCTTGCGTTTGTAGTTTTCCATCACAATTCTAGTTTGAGCCTCTACGGGGGCAATTAGCGTGGCGTTGATCAGGGTTTGATAATTATTATATTGAGCATGGACCACTAAAATCATCGCCACAGCGATAACTGATGAAAAATAAATATATAAGTATTTGTGGATGGATTTCAAAAAAGTCAGCTCAATCACATAGCGCGTTGATCGAATGTAGGTGAAAAGGACAACCAGTAGAATTTCAGTCGCGTATAATTGTTCCTCTCGAGAAGATTCTCGAATGATAGTTAGTACATTCGTGTAATAAAAAAGCAGAGCTAAAAAAACAATCACCGAAACAAGGGTAATACGTTTTATCAGTTTCCCATGCTGAACTCGTGCCTTTATTACTACATCCACTACAAAACTCCAGTGTTTTAATACAAATCCGTTCAATATTAAAATAATCAACAGTTCAAAAAGCGTGAATATCAGCAGAAAGCCGACAAAAAAAGCAATAGAGGGAATGATGATTTCGGTGAGCTCTGAATTCATGACCCATTTTGTGTTACATTAGCAATGTATCATAAAATCATTCAATCATGAATCAACTTTCGATCGTGGTCACAGGTTCTCTGGCATACGACCACATCATGACCTTTCCTGACAAATTTTCGAATCATATTATGCCCGACAAAGTGCATATGCTGAATGTCGCATTCAACATCGAAAGTCTCGACGTTCACTTTGGAGGAACAGCCGGAAATATCGCTTACAATCTTGCTTTACTGGGTGAAAAGCCCTCAATCCACGCCACAGCGGGGAGTGATTTTAGAGATTATGAAGCGAGATTAACTAAGTTGGGGTTGTTCTATAATGACATCAAGATTTTAGAGGATGCAAAAACCGCTCAAGCATTCATCACCACCGATCTTTCTGGCAATCAAATCACCGCTTTCCACGGAGGAGCGATGTATCGGGCCCATGAACATCCACTGTTAGTCGAAAATAAATCCATCGTTATAATTGCTCCGAATGGAATTGAGGCGATGACTGATCACACAGGGTATTGTCAGAAAAATAAGCTCCCATT
>CBDUQS010000051.1:0-4797 GCA_965369815.1 uncultured bacterium
AATGTACAACGTTAATCGCACGTTTCACAGAGCCCAACACTTTTGTGCTACGTTTTGTTAGTGATAAAAAATGAAGAAGGGTGAACTCGGCTTCATCGCTGTACATAAAAGCAGCATTACAAAAAGGAGGTCCGTCGCGGCTTGCCGCAAAAAGGAGGATAAGGCTTGGTTGTAGAGTGGTTATCGTAAGGGCTAAATCAGAGATTTCCCTGTCATTTCTTCTGGTGGATCAATTTCGAGCAATTTTAGAACAGTGGGAGCGACGTCTGCAAGGCCACCATCGTGGACTGATTTGATTTTTTCTTCTGGATCACAAGCTAAAAACATAACTGGATTCATGGAATGTGCGGGTTTTTGAGAACCATCTGGATATTTCATCTCATCACAGTTTCCGTGATCACCGGTTACAAGCATGGTGTAACCGTATTTCATCGCTTGTTCGTGGAGTTTTCCGAGGCACTCATCGATGGATTCTACCGCCTTAATCGAAGCTTCTAGGTTACCAGAATGGCCGACTAAATCGCCATTTGCGTAATTCACAATAATCACCTGATGATGCGAATCATGAAGGGCTAAAAGAACTTTTTCGGTTACTCCTGGTGCAGACATTTCTGGTTTTTGGTCGTAACTTGGAACTTTTGGCGAATGCACCAAAATACGATCTTCGAGCGGTACGTGGTGCTCCACTTGTGAATTGAAAAAGAAGGTAACATGAGCGTATTTTTCAGTCTCGGCGGCACGGAGTTGAGGGATGGCATTTTTAGAGAGCCATGTGGCCAAATTATTTTCTACTTTTGGGATCCTGAAGGCCACTGGTGCAATTTCGGAATAAGGCCCCATGCAAACGAAATGAACATCGCCGATTGTTTTGTCGAATTCGGTAAAATCAGGATCAGTAAATGCGGCTGTGAGCTGTTTGGTTCGATCGGTTCGATAGTTGAAAAAAATCACCGCATCGCCTGTTTCAATCAGCCCATTTTTGTCGATGAGAATCGGGGGTAAGTAGTAATCGGTTAGCTTTGGATCTTCTTTGTAGAAATGATCAATGGCTTCATTGAAACCGCTGAATTTCTCCCCCTTTCCTTGCGTGGTCAATCGGTATCCTTCCACTGTTCGATCCCAATTTCGATCGCGATCCATGGAATAATATCGGCCAATGATGGTGGCGATTTTTCCGATGCCCAACTCGCTGATTTTATCTTCAATTGTTTTTAAAAATCGCTTCACGCTTCGCTCTTCCACGTCACGTCCATCCGTGATGCAATGGATATAAACATCTTCTATTTCTTCTTTTTTGGCCCATTCCATTAAAGTGAATAAATGCGTGATGTCGGAATGAACGCCTTTATCGGAAATCATGCCCATTAGATGGAGTTTTTTACCGCCTGCCTGCCGGTAGGCACGGCTTTTTTTAGCATAATGATAAGCATCTGACAGCGCTTTATTTTCGTAAAAAGAACCATCTTTGATCGCTCGATTGATCGCGAGTAAAAACTGCGGAACCACACGGCCTGCACCCATCGTAAAATGGCCTACTTCGGATCCTCCCATTGCCCCTTCAGTTAACCCAACAGCTTCTCCTGTGCACTGGAGAATGCTGTGAGGATATTTCTCACGCAATTCATTTAAATGAGGCGTTTTTGCTAAAGAAATGGCATTCGCTGGACCTGCTGGAGCTTCTCCAAAACCATCTAAAATAACCAAAAGTGTTTTTTTCATAATTTTTTCATTTTACATTAAAACTATTATAGAGTGAAAAATCGAAAATCGAAAATCGAATTATTTATTTTTATATCCTAGATTTTAAATTTGATTTTCGAAGTTTGAAGTTCGATTTTTTAGTTATTAGTTTGCCGAAATATACAAAAAATGATATGATATTGGAATCCTCCCCCTAGGGATTAATCCGCTCTTTATGTCCAATGCTATTTCCATTGAGGGTATTATCAAAAAAGCAAAAACCTATTTGCCGTCTTTAGACGAAAAAAGGTTACGTTTTGCTTATGAATTTGCGAGCAAAGCCCATGCCGGTCAGGAGCGTTTTTCGGGGGAACCTTACATTCAACACCCACTAGAAGTCGCCAACATTCTTTTAACACTAAGGCCAGATGAAGATTCAATTATTGCGGCTTTATTACATGATGTTTTAGAAGATACTCCAACTGAAATCGATGAAATTCGCAAACATTTTGGGGATGAAATGATTCCTCTTTTAAAGGGATTAGAAAAATTGGGAAAAGTTCATTATCGAGGTCGGGAACGACAGATTGAAAATCTGAGAAAAATGTTTCTAGCGATGGCCAAAGACATCCGAGTTGTTTTGATTAAATTGGCTGATCGCTTACACAATATGAGGACCTTGGAGCATTTAACAAAAGAAGAGAAGAAGAAGCGTATCGCTGAAGAAACCCTGAGTATTTATTCCCCTATTGCCTCGCGATTGGGTATTTATAAAATCAAAAATGAACTCGATACGCTGTGCTTTCAACACCTTCATCCTAAAGAATATAAAGAGGTGGCTAAGGAGTTGGAGAATATTACTGGAAAGCAAAATGATACGATTAAAGACAGTAAGAATATTCTTTCAAAAACATTCAAAGCCGCCAGCCTAACTGCCGAAATTGAAGGGCGAATTAAAAATCATTACAGTATTTTCAAAAAATTGAAGAAAAAAGGGAAAAATTATGTTTCTGAAATTTACGATATTTTTGCCCTTCGTATTATTGTTGAAGATGAAGCGCAATGTTACCAAACGCTCGGATTGGTTCATAAACACTGGACGCCACTTTCTCGCCGTTTTAAGGATTACATTGCGGTTCCTAAAAGCAATGGATACCAAAGCCTACATACCACGCTAATTGGCCTTTGTCCCAAGCTTCACAATCAGCCGATTGAGGTTCAGATTCGCACCAAAGACATGAACGAAATTGCGGAATTTGGTATCGCGGCTCACTGGCATTACAAAGAGCAAAAAAAAGTAGCTCCATTTGATCAAGAAAAACTGAATTGGGTACAAAATTTGGTGGAATTACACGAAAATCTGAAAAGTAATTCCGAATTTATCGAATCGCTCAGTGTTGATATTTTTCATGATCGGATTTTTGTTTTAACACCAAAAGGCGATGTGTTTGACTTGCCTTATAATGCGACTCCCATTGACTATGCCTATGCCATTCATACCAGCATCGGCCATCGCTGTCGTGGGGCGAAAGTGAATGGAAGAATTGTACCGCTGGACTATAAATTAAAGAACGGTCAGGTGGTTGAAATTGTTACTAGTAATGCTGAGCAACCTAATCGTTACTGGCTTTCGTTTGCAATCACTTCCGCTGCTAAATCTCGTATTAAGCAATGGTTTAACACTCAAGACAGTGAAAAGATTTTGAAAATTGGAAAGGACTACATCAATAAAAAGCTTAAGCAATTCAATCAACCTTTATTAGACCCTAATTTAAGTATATTTAAGGTTTATGAGGGGGAAAAGCTTCCCATTCGTGAGCGTGAAAATTTGGTTGAACGGGTGGGAAATGGATCTTTGAATGCGATTGATGTGATTAAAAAAGTGGTTGCCTTGGATCACAACATGATGAAAGAGCCCGTAGCCAAACAAGCTAACCGTGAAGCATTAGCGGAAGGGGTGAGCTTTGAAGATCATCCTGAAATATTGATTACAGGCGAAAAGGGGCATAAAACACAATTAGCCTCTTGTTGCACCCCTACGCCAGAACACGGCATTATCGGCTACATCACACGAGGTCGTGGAGTTACGATTCACCGAAAAGACTGTAAAGTACTGCGAGGCTTGGAAGAGAATCGGTTTATTAAAACCACTTGGAGCACCAAGAAAATTCCTCAGTATACTACTAAATTACGAGTTGAACGCCGTTCTCGTATTGGACTTTTGAGGGATGTCGCAGATGTTTTTGTACAAAATCAATTACCTATTCTGGATATTGAAAATGTGCGTGAAGACAGCTCTGACCAAGGCCACTTTATTATCACTGCTAGCCTTGATAGCCTAGAAACACTCAACCACGTCATTCAGGATTTAGAAAATGTGAATGGCGTTTTTTCTGTGAAGGAGATTGGGTAATCCTTGACCCTCCGACCCCCTCCGTCTCACTGCTGTGAGTCGGCTCCCCCTCAATCGAGTGGGAGATTATTATGGGGTTATTCCTCAAAAAATCTCCCCCCTTAAATAAGGGGGAGTGTCCCGCTTTGCGGGACGAGGGGGTCATAGACTATTTTGTGAATATTTCAAACAGTTTGTCGGCTGATATTTCGTTGCGCAAGTAGGCAGCAGCTTTGTCGTCTTTTCCAAATTGCTCTCGGGCCTGTTTCTGCTGATCCTCTGGGTATTTTTTAAGCATTTCTTCCATTTTTTCTTCCACCTCTTTCTCAGATACCTCTATTTTTGCTTCTTTAATCACCTCCTGAACTCCCAATCGAGCTTTGATACGCTCTTCAGCTGGGTTCTTCATATCCTTCTTAAAATCATCTTCTGTTTTTTTGATGTGCTCAAGATACTTATCCCATTCCATACCTTGCTGTTGAACTCGTTGCTTTTGCTCTCCTAGCATCCCTTCAATTTCCTGGTCGACTAGTGCATTTGGAACCTCAACTTTTGTGATCTTGAGGATTTCTGTCACCACTTTATTTTCAAACTCCTGCTTGCCTTTTTTTTCTACCTCAACCTTTAAATCTTCCTCTACTCGCTTTTTAAAATCTTCAACGCTTTGGTTTTCACCAGTGATTTTTTCGACCATCGCGTCGTCCAGCTTTTGCTCTTTTTTCTCC
>CBDUQS010000052.1:0-4448 GCA_965369815.1 uncultured bacterium
AAAACCTATTATAAAAATTGATGGATATTTATGATGTTTTGGGAGGAAAAACAACTTTTACTGTAATCACAAAAAAATATGAAAAAATTAACCACCCCTATCACAATAATCACTATTTTTTCAAATTTTATATAACAAACACTAATTAAAAAGAGGTAAAAAGAATAATTTTTCTTTTATTTTTTCACATATTAAAGAACTTTTGACAATCCCATTGAGTTTAATTAAATTAAAGGTATAGTTTAGTTGAATCTAATATTTTGAAATTCTCAAGTTAATAAGCTTTTAAGTGATTTTCCGGTTGTTTATCTGAAGTATTGAACCTAATTTATCCTGATCTGTATCTGATAACTCAAAGACTCATCAAGCCAAAAAAGTAATAATAAGCCAAAAACTCGCTGCAACAAGTTGATCAACTTGAGGTTAATTTCATGCCGTTGTCTCTAGACAACGATATTTATAACCTTAATTTAATATAACCATGAGTATTTTATACCTAGCGATAGGTCTAATAGCTGGGAGTGCTGGTATTTACGGCTGGTTTCAAATGGAAGGCGGAAAACGCCTGAAAAAAATCCGAGAGCGGAATAATAAAGAAATCACCAAAATCGAAAAGCACCTCAAAGACCTGGAGCACAAAGCTTCAACTGCAGAAACCAAGTTAAGAGAAAAAATTGTTGATGCGAAGAACCAAGCGCTCGACATTATTAACGAAGCCAAAAAAGAAGAGAACGAACGCCGTCAACAGCTCTCGAAACAAGAGCAACGATTGATCAGTAAAGAAGATCTTCTCGACAAAAAAGCCTCTGACGTTGAAAAAGCGAAAGAGGAACATTTGGAAAAGATGGAAAAAATAAAAGTAGAGGAAGAAAAATTAGAAGTGATTTACAAGGAGCAAGAAGAAGCACTGAGTAAAATTACAAAGTTAAGCAAAGAAGAGGCTAAGGAAATGTTAATGACCAATATGGAGAGGGAGTACAAAGATGAATTGGTTATTCAGTATCAAAAAATGGAAGCCGACGTTAAAGAGGAATCAAAAAAGAAGGCACGAAACACCATCGTTCAAGCGATCCAAAAGATTGCCTCCGATGTTACTTCTGAATCCACTCAAACACTTGTACAGCTTCCAGGAGACGACATTAAAGGTCGTGTGATTGGTCGTGAAGGGCGAAACATCAACGCCTTCGAACACCTAACTGGTGTGGATGTGATTGTTGATGACACTCCAGGAGCGATTGTTATTTCTGGATTCGATTTAGTACGTCGATACGTTGCGAAGCGTTCTTTGGAAAAATTAATTGAAGACGGACGAATCCACCCAGCCCGAATTGAAGATGTGGTGAATGAAACCAAAGAAGAAGTGAATGACATGATGATGGAATTTGGTGAAAAAGCTGCTGCCGAAATGGGAATTGCTGGTTTACACCCTGATCTAATTAGAATCATCGGACGCCTTCGGTTCCGAACCAGTTATGGTCAGAATGTTTTAAAGCATTCCATGGAAGTAGGTTACTTAGCAGGGGCGATGGCCGCTGACATTGGTTTAGATGGCCAAATGGCTAAAACCGCTGGATTCTTGCACGATATTGGAAAAGCAGTGGATCATGAGATTGAAGGAAGCCACGCCCTGATTGGTCGAGATATTCTAAAGAAATATGGATTACCAAAAGAAGTGGTCCACGCAGCAGAATCTCATCATGAAGACGTTCCTTATGAAAGCCCAATCGCTATCTTGGTTCAGGCCGCTGATGCTATTTCCGCCGCACGACCAGGAGCACGACGAGAAACACTAGCAACTTATCTAAAACGTCTAAAAGATTTAGAAGACCTAGTGAATGAATTCGAAGGTGTGGATAAAGCCTACGCCATTCAAGCGGGTCGTGAAGTACGCGTAATGGTTAAGCCTGATGAAATCGATGACATGGCTGCCGTTAAAATGTCTCACGAGATCGCCAGAAAGATTGAATCAGAGCTGGCTTACCCTGGGACCGTTAAGATAAGTGTCCTAAGAGAAACTCGAGCCATTGATGTGGCAAAATAAACTTCAAATTAAAAGGCCCATCTCCATTCGTGGGGGTGGGTTTTTTGGTAAATCAGCTGTCTGAACTGTGATTTGCCTGATTAAATGATGAACAGGATTTTTTTAATAATCATGTTAAATCAAAAAATCACATGAATCACAGTTCAGACAATATTGACTTAAAGACAAAATTATGTTAAAATATTTAGATAAATTGATACCTCCATGCATTTTCCCAAACAACATCAATGGCTCAAGGAAAACCGCCTCATCTTCCAATTTGGAGGAGGAGAAAATTTTAGCTCCAAACCAGAGGCTATTGATTTTTCACAAGAAAACATGGAAGACATGGAAGTACTTGATTATGATGAATTAATGTGCCAAGCAGATGACTTCATGTACGAAGCAATTGATGAAGGAGAAGAAGGTGTAGACAAAGCAGAGGAGGAAGAACGAAGTTGGGGAGACAGTCTTAAAGAATTTGTAGGTTGGGAAACTTTCGAATCTTTTGATAGTGCAGAAGAAGCCTTCGAAAACCATGACACAGGCATTGCCGCTAAAACATTCGCCAATGTAATGAGGCTAAGCAACAGCGGAGAAAGTAGGCAAGATTCAATTGATAAAGTTGAAGCTGAATATGGCCCTGTTACGAGTGCTGGAATTGGTAAAAATTTAGCTTTTGCCGTTTTAATAAAAATGGGGATGAAGCTAGGAAATCATGAAGATTTTACACGAGCTAGCCAAGGAGAACATACACTGCAAAACATGGAGATAGACGTCGACAATGAAACACTTGCCAGTATTAAAAATGCGCTACTCCCTGACAGCTATACAAATAAGCTAGTGAAAGCAATGACAGGCCAAAATAAATTGGAAGGTTATCAAAGGGTATTACTAACCCCCGCAAATGCACTTGAAGGAGTAGCAACCAGCTTTTTAAAATTGCCAAGCACCCTAATGGCACTAGGAAAAATGGGCACTAATCTAGCCAAGAATCCAGCTTTAGAAGAAATGGGGGTAAAAGGAGATTTGATTATGAAAATCATTGATCAATATTTTTCACCCGCAGAAAAAGTCGCTATGATTGGACAGTTTGTAGTTGAGGGAGTCGTAGGAATGGGAATTGGTGCAGTCGTAACAAAATTAGCAAAAATGGCAAAAGTAACAGGAGTTTTGAACAAAATAAGTAAATTGAAATTTGCTCCAATTGCAAGCTTAGGAATGAAAGTTGGAACCAGTGCCGCCACAGGACGAATTACGAGCGTATAAAAAAACAGGACCAAGCATTTCTGCGAGGCCCTGCCTTTAATTGTGAAACAATTAGAGTTGTTTTTGCACTTCTTGCAAAGCCTCAATCATTGCAGGTACGTCTTCCGCATCCATCATAATGGTGCTTTTTCGTCCACGACTCTTCTCGCTAACTTTCAGAAATTTCCCGTTAGAGCTTTCCTTCAAATCCACATAAAAAGTGCGGAATTTAGCGTGAATGGTTTTAGAAAATACCTCATCGGCAAATCGTCCACCACCGTCTCTTTGACCACCACCGCTTTGCCCACCAGAAGCAGCAGGTGCTGCCGCTGGAGCAGGTTTAGAAGCAGCTTCAGCATCGATTGAAGATAGATCATCATCAAATTGATAACCATCATCTGTGGCAGGAGCCTCATCTGTAGTAGTAGCAACCTCATCTGTGGCAGGAGCCTCATCTGTGGTAACACTGTCATCTGTGGTAGCTCCATCATCTGTGGTAGCTCCATCATCTGTCGTACTCTCTTCAGTAGTGCCTTCAGCACCCTCAGTACTTTCGTCTTTAATATCGTCTTCCATGTTTATTAAGTTAAAAAATAAGCCTCCGTATTATACGCATTTGACAGTCAAATGCAAATCCGAAATTCGAATCTTCAAAGCTCGAAAAAGTAATAATTAACAAATTCAATATTTTCGATTTTCGATTTTCGAGTTTCGAGTTTATAATGAAAATATGATATTTATTGACGCCTCGCGTTACAACAACACTAAAAACCGAACGGGAGTGGAAAACTACTCTTATTTTTTGATCAATGAGCTCATTCGGAATCATGCGAGCGAAATAGCGCTCATCAGCCCCCGCAAAATCGATACACCCGTAAGGCAAATCATAATCCCCTTTCCGCGACTCTGGACTCAATTGCGCTTGAGTTGGGAAATTTGGAGAAATAAAAGAATCGATAACCTATTTATTCCTTCACACGTAATGCCACTCATTCACCCTAAAAACACAACCATTACCATTCACGATGTGGCTTTTAAGCGATTCCCAAACAGCTACGGATGGCTGAGCAGAACTTACTTGGATTTTGGAGCAAAATTTGCAGTAAAACGAGCCAAAAAAATAATCGTTCCTTCGGAGACAACCAAGCAAGATTTAGTTGATTTTTATCAAGCTGACCCC
>CBDUQS010000053.1:0-3962 GCA_965369815.1 uncultured bacterium
TTTTGGCTTTTTAGCTATTGTTCCTTTTTATCTTAAAAAAAACAGTAAGTTTTGCCGTTTTCATGGAAAACAGGGGATGACACTTGCTATTGTTTTCTTCTTAGCTCAGTTTATCGCTGTTTTGGATCTATTTATGGATCTTATGCTGATTCTTCAGGCGGTCATTGCGCTTTGGATGGGGTTTGCAGCCCTTTCTGGTCGCTGGAAGAAGACACCAATCATTTACAATTGGTCTTGTCAGCTCGAAGAATCTCTTTCTTTGAAAACTAAGGATGAAATGGCGGAGGATGAAGCACTTAAACCCGATCAGACTTCAACTGCTACTGCAGAAGTACAAGTGGAGGATGAGAAAAAAAGTTAAAATTTAAAACTTATTATTTAAAATTAATTAATTATGTCTATTGCTGCTACTCAAGTAAATGAATTACGAAAACGAACAGGTGTTCCCATGATGCTTTGTAAGAAAGCATTAGAAGAGGCTGGAGGAGATGATGAAAAAGCGATTGATATTCTTCGCAAAAAAGGAGAAGCAAAGGCGGCTACTAAAGCTGGTCGTGATACTTCTGAGGGGGTAGTTGTTACTAAAATTGAATCCAACAAAGCGGCTATTGTTCAGTTCATGTGTGAAACTGATTTTGTTGCTAAGAATGAAGAGTTTCAAAAAATTGCTAATGATGCGGTTGAGACTGCTATTACGGAGGGAGCTGACGCCGCTCGAGCCGCTTCTGATCAACCCGTTAAAGATCTTTTTACAAAACTTGGAGAAAATATGGCTATTGAAATCAAAGTTTTAGAAGGAGAGGGGATTGGTGATTATATTCATTCTAATTCTAAAATTGGGACTTTAGTTCTTCTTCAGTCTTCTGATATTGAAAAAGCTAAAGACATCGCAATGCACGTCGCTGCCATGAGTCCTGTTGTTGTGAGTCCTGATCAGGTTTCAGAGGAATTGGTGCTTAGAGAGCGTGAAATTTGGGCTGAGCAGCTTAAGAATGAGGGAAAACCGGAAGCCATTCTTGATAAGATTATGGAAGGGAAGGAGGGGAAATTCCGTGAAGAGAGTGCTTTGATGAAGCAGAAATTTGTAAAAGATAACGAGAAGACCATTGAGCAGTACCTTGAAGGGAACTCCGTGGTTGAATTTGTTCGGATGGCGATCTAAATTTACCTTAAATTCAAAAGCCTATTCTCATTTGAGGGTGGGCTTTTTTGTATACATTGACCCCCTCCGCAGACCTTCGCTGAAGCTTTGTTCTGTCGGCTCCCCCTCAATCGAGGGGGAGATTGTTGTGTAGTCTAAAAAATCTCCCCCTTAATCAAGGGGGAGTGCCCGATAGGGCGAGGGGGTCAATATAGTTTTATACTAAAAAACCCCACACCGTATGATGCAGGGTTTTTTGATTGTTTGAATTATTCACTCTTTTTCTCTGGCTGTTTAATTCCTTTCATCGACATCTTGAATTTTCCGCTTCGTTCGTCGACCGCGAGAAGTTTGGTGTTTACCACCTGACCTTCTTTTAGGAATTTGCTTACATCTTCAACGTATTCGTCAGCGACTTCAGAAACGTGGATCATTCCTTCCTTTCCAGGCATGAATTCAACCAAACCTCCGAATTCGAACATCTTAGTGATTTTAACGTTTTCGTAAAGTTTTCCTACTTCTGGGTCAGCCACAATACCTTCGATCCAAGATTTGGCTTTTGCACCCTTCTCAGCACCAACGGTTGTAATAACAACGGATCCATCATCTTCAATGTCGATTGAATCCACACCGGTTTCATCGATGATTTTGTTGATCATCTCTCCTCCAGGTCCGATGATGAATCGGATTTTGTCTGGATTTACTTTCATTGAAACCAATTGAGGAGCGTATTCAGACATTTTTTCGTTTGGAGCGGCGATTACTTTTGCCATGTCTCCAAGGATTTCCAGTCGACCTTTTTTAGCCTGCTCTAATCCTTCAACAAAAATGTGATCTTCTAATCCTTTAAGTTTGGTATCCATTTGAATGGCAGTAATACCATCTTTGGTACCGGTTACCTTAAAGTCCATATCACCGCCCATATCCTCTTCATCTTGAAGATCGGTTAAGATTTTATACTTACTAGAATCGCTATGATCTGTCATCAACCCCATAGCGATACCAGCCACTGGTGTTTTGATTGGTACCCCTGCATCCATTAGGGCTAGCGTAGAGCCACAAGTGGCTGCCATTGAGCTAGATCCGTTTGAGGCAAGGATTTCAGTTACTAATCGAATGGTGTAAGGGAAGTCTTCTTTATTGGGTAGTACTGGCATTAGCGCGCGTTCGGCCAATGCTCCATGTCCTATTTCACGATTTCCGGTGAATAGACGATTGCTGGTTTCACCCACTGAGTATGGGGGGAAATTGTAGTGATGCATGTAACCCTTCTTTGTTTCACCTTCAATTCCTTCTAAAACTTGTGCGTCTCCTGGAGATCCAAGAGTACAAAGGGTTAGCCCCTGAGTTTCACCACGGTTAAATAGTCCAGACCCGTGTGTGCGTGGGAATAAACCTACCTCCACACTAACAGGGCGGATTTCATCCAATCCACGTCCCCCGATTCGTTTTTCATTTTCAAGTATGTTCTTTCGAACCGTTTGTTTTACAAGGGCATCCATCGCGTCTCCAATTTGCTTTAGATCATCGTCTTCCACTTTGCCTTCAAAGTGAGCTTCAGTTTCTTTAGCAAGTTCTCGGAAATAACCGTATCGTTCCAATTTACCAAGCTTTTCATAAAGGGCTCCCATAACCTTATCAGCGTAAGTCGCATTTACGTAATCAATGATTTCTTGGTTTTTTTCAGGAGCGGTTACTTCAAGTTTCTTTTTTCCAAGCTTTTCTTGAATTTCAACAATGAAATTGGCGATTTTCTGAGCAGCTTCTTTTCCTTTTGCAATGGCTTCAATCATTTTTTCTTCTTTGACTTCGTTGGCGCCTGCTTCAATCATAATAATAGTTGAAGGGCTGGCCGATACGATCAGATCAAGGTCACTGGTTTCTCGTTGTTGCATTGTTGGGTTTACCACTAGCTCTCCTTCTATTAGACCAACACGTACTGTGGCGGTTGGGCCTTCAAATGGAATATCTGATAACGCCAAAGCGACAGATCCAGCAGTAGTAGCCACCATATCGTGTTCGTTTTCACGATCGTAAGACATGGTAGTAAGCATCACTTGAATATCACGTCGGAAGAATTTAGGGAAAAGGGGACGATAAGTTCGATCGGCAACACGAGCCATTAGAATCTTGTCATCACTTGGTCGAGTTTCTCGTTTAACAAAGCGACTCCCTTTAATGGTTCCGCTTGCGTATAGCTTTTCTTGGTAATTTACCATCAAAGGTAAAAAGTTAACGCCTGGACGAGCTTCTTTGCTCATTGTGGCGGTTGCTAAAATAACCGTATCACCCATTTGAACAGTACAGCTTCCATTGGCTAGCTGAGCAAGTTTCCCTGTCTCAACAATAAGATCTTTACCTTCTACAGATAAAGTGAATTTTTGTGACTCCATAGTATTAAATTATTTTTAATGGATAAAATTTAAATTCCCTTTGGAGTCACGGGAGGAAAGTCCCAAATTATAATTCACCTTGGATGCGCTATAACTTGAAACTTTTTTATCCGTAATCCCGAAGGGTTTATTTGCGAAGTTCGAGTGTTTTAATGATTTCCTGATAGCTTTCAGCGTTTTTGTTTTTAACGTAATTCAAAAGCTTTCGGCGTTTACCAACCATTGCTAAAAGCCCTCGTCGGCTGTGTACATCTTTTTTATGAATCTTTAGATGTTCGGTGAGTTCGTTGATTCTTTCGGTAAGAATAGCAATCTGAACTTGAGCGGACCCAGTGTCACCTTCATGTTTAGCGTGTTTGGTGATAATTGTTTTCTTCTTTTCTCTTTGCATGTTATTGAGGGCAATATTAAAAAATCAGCAGAAATAT
>CBDUQS010000054.1:0-3816 GCA_965369815.1 uncultured bacterium
GGTAGCATTTTTCCATCCTCTCCAATGATTGGAAGAATTTCTAAGTCATACTTTTGAGCCAACTCAAAATCCACAAAACTATGGGCAGGAGTAATTGTCATTGCACCTGTTCCCATTTCCATATCGGCAGCGTCCGCATCGGCAATGAATTTAGCTTTTATTTTTCCATCAATCCAATCAATTTCCATCTCCTTTCCTATGTATTTCTTGTACCTTTTGTCATCGGGGTGGACGATAACGACTTTATCGGCAAATTTGGTTTCAGGACGAGCAGTCCCAATAACCACAGGGCCGTATTTAATGTAGTAAAAAGGGCTTTGTACTTCCATGTATTCCACTTCGTCGTTTGCTAACGTGGAGGCACAACGAGGGCACCAGTTTACAATGCGGTGTCCGCGGTAAATTAGACCGTCTTCGTACATTCGGTTGAATATTTCGGTCACTGCTTTATTTAAATCATCATCTAGCGTGTAGCGTTCCCGGGACCAGTCGCAACTACTTCCCATTTTTCGAATCTGATTTCGGATAATACTTTGTGAATTGGCGACATATTCTTTGACTCGATTAATAAAGGTTTCACGCCCTAATTGCTCTCGTGATAATCCTTCTTCGGCGATCAGTTTTTCTACTTTATTTTGAGTGGCGATAGCTGCGTGATCGGTTCCTGGTATCCACAATGCTTCATATCCTTTCATTCGCCTATGTCTTACCAAAATATCTTCAATGGCCAGCATAATCGCATGTCCTAAATGAAGCGTCCCGGTTGCGTTTGGAGGGGGCATGGCAATAGTGAATGGAGGTTTGTCAGATTTTGCATCTGCTTTAAAAGCCCCGGACTCTTCCCATTTCTTGTAAATTTTATCTTCGTATTTTTTGGCCTCGTAAGCAGGAGGAAGCATATCGAAAAGGACTAAGGATTAAGAATTAAGCAGTAAGCTTAGCTCCAAAATCTTAGCACATTCTCTCTCTGAGCGACAAGGTTAGATCGTTTCTAATTCTTTTAAAAGATTTTCTTCATGTTCGTTCTCTTCTAATTCGTGTTGCTTTTCAGCTTCTTGTCGAGCTCGTTTTTTCTCCATGTATTTAATTTCATCGAATCGAGCCATGGCATTTCCCGTCTCCTCTTGCATGGTGTCTTCATATTCTTTTTCAGCGGCTTCAATTTCGTTTTTTTCGTTTTCAAGAATGCTTTTTAGGTTATCGATTTGTCCCTCACTCATAATAGGGAGAACATCGATCCAATACTGCCTTTCCTCATCGTTCATCGACTGACTTTTCTCAATCCTCGCAATAAGTTTTGGAAACTTAGAACGAACATCGTCGGTTATTTTTAAGCTTGAGGTTTGAGCGGTGGTGGCTGAACTGTCATCAGGCATGTCTTTTTATTCAAATTGTTTTCAGATAGCTATCAAATTGCTATCAAATAATCGTATCATTATACCATTTTTTACATTAAAAAGCCACCCTTCTTAAGTTCTAAATCCGAAACCCGCTTTCCGGACGGGCAGGTCCGAAACTCTAACTAGATCACTTTGAGAATCTTGGTGTTTAACTTTTTTGTGAATAAGTAGGAGGCATACAAGAGCCAGCTCATGAGCCCAGGTACAATTAAAAAGGTGAGTGTTTTACCGAATACCTCGAAAGTTGTCATTAAATTGAATGCGGCATGCATTAAGCTCGCTACAATAATCCCTTCTAATACTAAAATCTTTTTTTCGTGTCCTCCTCGCCTTGATGGGCGTGCTTTTAAGATGTTGTTTCGAATAATATGAAGTGTGAGAATTTCTTTGTTGATGAAATCTTTTAATTCAAATGCAATGAGGTGTTTCTTTTGAAAGGGGCTGATTTGTTTTGAGAAATAAGCATAGGCCCATATTAAGCCAGCCATTGCAGAAAATAGCGTGTGGGCCAGCATGGTTCCGAAGCTACGAAAAAGAAAGACAGTTGTGATCTGATCACCCCCCTGACTTAGGAATTCATAAAAATAGATTTTGTTTTCGATAAAAGCAAAGCCAAGCGCAGCGGTGACTGCGTAAACAACTCCATCAATAATCTGATTGAATTCGAGACGATTTTTCATTACGACAAAAATACTAGCAGATAGTTTTGCTAACTCCTCCATTATAGCGAAAAGAATGACTGATGAGGCTCCCGTTAGAAAAATGGGTAATCCAGAAAATTTAGCCAAAAAAGCTTTTAATATCAAAAAAGGAAAAGCGGCCAGTGCTCCCATAAAAAAAGTCTGCGCCAGCACTGCTTTTGGCTCAGGATCTTTATAATCCTTGTGATAATAAAAGAATAACCACAAAAAAGCTGGTAGTAGAGCGAGCAGAAAGGCGACGATTAGAATAGGGATATTCATCCTATCTACGATAACCTTAATCACCTTACTTCGACAATGTTATTTTACTTTTAATACTTTGAATTCCATCATGCCAGCAGGCACTTTAACCTTGATTGATTCACCTTTGGCTTTTCCTAGTAATGCTGATCCAATAGGGGATTCATTAGAAATCTTATTCTCGGTTGGGTCTGCTTCTGTTGAACCAACAATGGTATAGGTTTCAGGATCATCTTTATCGGTAACATTTTGAACAGTAACGGTGGTTCCAATCTGAACCGTTGCATCGGTGGATTTAACACTGTCAGAAATGATTTTGGCGTTGTCGATCATTTTTTCCAACTCGATGATTCGACCTTCAATGAAGGCTTGTTCATTTTTTGCTTCTTCATATTCTGAGTTCTCAGATAAATCTCCGTAAGAAATCGCTTCTTTTAAACGAGCGGCTACCTCTTTTCGACGTTCACCTTTAAAGCTCTCCAGTTCGTCTTTCAGTTTTTCTAAACCCGCTTTGGTGATCAATACCTGTTCCTTTTCATTAATTTTAGCCATGACTTTTTAATTTAAATTAATATTAAAAATTTATTTATTCTGAATCTTGATGCTCGTGGGATGATCACGGAGCTTTTGTAATATTTTTGCTTCGATTTGTCGAATACGTTCACGTGTTACTCCAAATTCGCGTCCTACTTCCTCAAGAGTGTGTCCGATTCCATCGTCGAGTCCAAAACGCATTCGAATGATCTTTTGCTCTCGAGGAGAAAGATACTGAAGCATTGCATGAATGTTTTCTTTGATGATTTTTCGATTGGTAGATTCAGCAGGGGAAACCGCTTCATCATCTTCGATGAAATCTCCGAGTTTACTGTCTTCTTCGGCACCTACAGGAGCTTCGAGTGAAATAATATCCTGAGAAATCTTAAGAATATGACGTACTTTTTTAATATCCATATCCATTTCAGAAGCCAATTCATCCACGGTGGGTTCACGACCCAATTCCTGTAGTAACTGACGTTGTGTATGGGTGAGTTTGTTGATGGTTTCCACCATGTGAACTGGAATACGAATCGTTCTTGCTTGATCCGCAATGGCACGAGTGATGGCCTGGCGAATCCACCAGGTGGCGTAAGTTGAGAATTTAAATCCACGTGAGGGATCGAATTTTTCAACGGCTCGGAATAAGCCAATATTTCCCTCCTGAATAAGGTCTAAAAAGGAAAGGCCTCGTCCGATATACTTTTTGGCGATTGAAACCACTAGACGAAGATTGGCTTCAGCTAGCTGTTGCTTGGCAACAGGGTCTCCTTTTTCAATTCGTTTGGCCAATCGAATTTCTTCATCTGCGGTTAGGAGTTCCACACGACCAATTTCGCTCAAATACATTCTTACTGAGTCGTTTGCAATTTCTTTTAAATTGGCTTGTTTTTTAGCCTGCTTTTCAGTCACCTCTTCTTTTTCTTCTTTTTCTTCTTCTT
>CBDUQS010000055.1:0-3670 GCA_965369815.1 uncultured bacterium
AATTCTAGATTAAACACTTTCCAAAAAAGAGGAAGGTTGATCTTTCAAGGGTTTCATTATAACATTATAACATTAATAACGTTGATTGCTCATGTCTGGAAATTCTTTTGGAAATCTTTTTAAAATCACCACTTGGGGTGAATCTCACGGACCAGCGATTGGCGTTGTAATTGACGGTTGCCCTGCAGGATTAAAGTTGACCGAAAAAGACATTCAAAAGGAGCTCGATCGACGAAAGCCAGGCCAAAGTACTTTAACCACCCCTCGAAAAGAATCGGATAAAGTTGAAATTCTATCGGGAATTTTTGAAGGAATGACAACGGGAACCCCTATTAGCCTAATGGTTAAAAACAAGAATCAAAAAGGAAAGGATTATACTGAATTGAAAGAGAAATTCCGACCCAGTCACGCCGACTACACCTACCAAATTAAATATGGAATTAGGGATTACCTGGGGGGAGGACGAGCGAGTGCTCGGGAGACAATTGGACGCGTCGCTGCTGGTGCGATCGCCAAAAAGATTCTTAAAGAAGTTAAGATCACCGCCACCATTAAACAGATTCACAACGCCACCACTCAAAAAGAAATGGTGCAAGCAATTTTAGAAGCAAAGAAAAATGGAGACAGCGTGGGTGGAATCATTGAATGTGTTATTAAAAATGTTCCTGTGGGCCTTGGTAGCCCTGTTTTTGAAAAACTTGATGCAAAACTCGCTCAAGCCATGCTCAGCATCCCCGCCGTAAAAGGATTTGAAATAGGAAGCGGTTTTAAGGGAACTGAAATGATGGGAAGTGAGCATAACGACCCCATTCAGAAGAAAAAAGGAAAAGTCGTCACCTTGTCCAACAATGCGGGTGGAGTTGTAGGTGGGGTCAGCAATGGAATGAATATTGTATTCCGTATTGCTTTCAAACCCACTGCCACAATCTTCAAAAAACAATCCACCATTACTAAGGGGGGTAAAAACACCACCCTTGAAATGAAAGGGCGTCACGATCCTTGTGTTTTACCACGAGCAATCCCCATTGTAGAAGCAATGGCTGCCCTCGTGCTCACCGATGAACTACTAATTCAGAAAACGGTGAAATAAAGTTGTTACATTTCTCCAAAAATTTTGTATTAATAAATAGACTTAATCCTTAATCCTTTAAAAAAATGAGTATTTTTAAGAATTTTGACTGGTCCTTTAAATCCATCGCCAAAATCATTGGCCTGGCTCTTTTGGGGATCGTCGTATTTATGATCGTCATTGCCCTTATCTCCTTTTCATTTCGAACCGTATTCCAAGGTACTAATAATTATGAAAAAGCGTATTATGACGACTACGAAAGAGGTGGTGCCGTAATGGAAATGGCCGACTCAACAGCTTTCCGTTCAAAGTTAAGCATGCCACCTATTCCAGAACCCGGCTTTTCTACCGGAGACGATGCAGAAAACTTTGAAGTTAAAACCTACAACGGAACCATTAAAACCCGAAAGCTGGATCAAACCTGTGGAAAAATTGAAGATTTAAAAAGCCGAAGTGAAGTCATTTTTGAAACCTCAAACCGAAATGAAGACAACTGTAATTTCAGCTTTAAAGTTAAGAAAGAAAGTGAAGCTGAGATTTTAGAAGTGATTGAAAAGCTAAAACCTGAGAATCTCAATCAAAACACTCAAACCGTCAAAGGAACCATTGAAGCCTATGACAAGCAGTTAGAAATTTTGGAAAAGAACCTTACTTCAATAGAGGAAACACTTGAAAAAGCACAAGCTGCCTACGATGAAGTCGGTGCCCTAGCAACTCGAAAACAAGACGTAGAAAGCTTAGCAACCATCATTGATAATAAGCTAAAGCTAATTGAACGACTCACCAACGAGCGAATTCAGATCAAAGGACAGATCGATCGCTACAATCAAAGCAAAGCAGATCAAATGGAACGTTTGAATTACAGCTTCTTTAATATCAACGTATATAAAGATCTAATCTTTGACTGGAAAGAAATTAAAGACAGCTGGAAGTGGGAATTAAAAGCACTCGTTCGAAACGTAAACGAAGTAATTCAAGGAATATCAGTAAATCTAATCACCTACATGATCCGCTTCGCACAAGTAGCCGTCTACTTCTTCATCTCCATATTCCTACTTAAATTCGCCTGGATGGCAACTCGAAGAATTTGGCAAGGAAAGAGTAAGAAAAAACGATAAATGGCTGACATCCAAAAAACCGACGATGAATGGCGCAAAACGTTAAGCTCTAACGAGTATCGCGTTTTGCGCCAAAAAGCCACAGAAGCCCCCTTCACGGGAGAATACGATGAGTTTTTTGAGGAAGGAGCCTATGAATGCGCAGGCTGTGGAGCAAAGCTATTTATTTCAGACGATAAATACGATTCAAAATGCGGCTGGCCCGCCTTCCACTCCCCTGCCGAAAAAGATAATATTGATCAAATCGAAGATGATTCATTGGGAACGCAAAGAACCGAAGTGTTATGTCAAAAATGCGGTGGACACCTAGGTCATATCTTCAACGACGGCCCCGCTCCAACCGGAAAACGCTACTGTATTAATTCCGCCGCCTTAAAATTTAAGAAGAAATAATTGTGTAATCCTTATCTCTTTTTTGGAATATTAGAATTTTTGGGTTCTTAATGACTCCATCCTCAATTTCAATTGCATTTCTTATTACAGAATCATTTTTCCAGAAGCCTTTGCCATCTAAGACAGTTTTTAGAAATGGAATTAACGCAGAACTAATTTCATATGAGGCGCTATCCCAGAAATAGGATGGAGTATGATCGACACCATAATAAGTAACACCATCACCAACCTGGAATGTAGGGTTATCGAATGTTGTAGGTTTTGCAAAGTCAAAACCCATTTTTTCATCACAACTAACATCTATGATAATAGTACCCTTTCTTAATAAATTGATTTGTGAGCTTTTGACATACATCAATGGATTATCGCTATCCTGAAAAATAGCATTAATAATAAGATCATATTCTGAGAGTACTTCTGCCAGGGGTTTAGGACTATTATCTATTAACACTTCTGTTTCATCATTTCGTACTCTTTTAAATTGTTTGTAGTTAATTCCTGGGATTTGATTTGCTATTGCGTGAGTGGGAAGCGTTGTAAAAGTGGTAATTTCATGCATATCCATTCCTTTTAGCGCATACGCTGCCCCTCTTGCAACGGATCCATGTCCAATGATTGCGGATTTCCTTTTTTTACCATATCGGCCGGTAATGCCCTGCAATTGCAATGCATGTATAACTCCGGCATATCCGGCAATTTCATTGTTTTTTTGCAAAATATGAGATTTCCAAATTCCATCTTTTTCCCAAATATTCATAGATTCCCATGTTATATAAGTCATATTTTTCTCAAGCGCCACATCTGTTATGGCTTTTCCCTGAACACAGTGAATCCAGCCCCATATAATCTGTCCTTCTTGGAATAAATCAGCATCGTGCATTGTAGGTTTAGCGATTAAGATTATTCTGCACTGCTGAAATAATTCTTCTTTACTTAAAACACCGGCAAAAAGATTCTTTAGAACATCATCGTTTATATTGAAGCGTTTGCCATAGCCTTCTTCAAAATACATCCTTTTTCGTATTGACTCTTCAATCAAAAGAAAATGATCCGGATGAATGGGGACTCTTTTTTCATTCTCCTTTGTACT
>CBDUQS010000056.1:0-2911 GCA_965369815.1 uncultured bacterium
ACGCTGATTTTAAATTTAACCTTTTTCCCTTGCATTGGCTTTGCGTGATAATCCTTTGGGAAAGTGACATCGAATTCTTTTTTTTCACCCACGCCCATACCCATCACTGCATCTTCGAATCCAGGAACCATAACACCCTCTCCTAAAACAACAGGATGGTTTTTACTAGCGGTATTAGGAATTGCTTTTCCTTCTTCGTCGAACCCTTCAAATTCCAATTCAGCACGATCACCTTTTTTTGCCTTACGGTCTATATTTTCCCACTCCGCAAAACGATCCATAACCAATTTCATGGTCTCTTCTATTTTTTTAGGCTCTACTTTTGCTTCTTCACGAGCTATTTTGATCTTTTTGTAATCCCCCATCTTAACCTCTGGCATCACTGCTACAACCGCCTCATATACAAAATCATCCCCCTCTTTTTTTATATCGGTTTTAATGTCGACTTTAGGACGAGCAATAACATGAATGTCGTTTTTTTGAACCACCTCAGCGTAAGTTTGCTGTAATAAATAATCGAGTGTCGATCCTTTTAAAACCTCTTCTGTAACGTTCTTTCGAATGATGTCTTCGGGGATGCTCCCTGCACGAAATCCATCAACTTTAATATGATTTCCAAGGTCTTCTAATGCCTTCTTTTCCCACTTTTTGTAAATATCATAAGGAACTGTAATTGTGAGCTGTACTTCGGACTTTGGAAGTTTTTTAATATCAACTTTCATAAATTTTACTTAGTTATAGCTAAAATGCCATAAGAAGATACACGAAAAATGGCTTTTTATAAATGGAAAATGGGCTTTATAACCCCACTTTCTCACGACCCCCTCCGTCTCACTGCTGTGAGTCGACTCCCCCTCAATCGAGGGTATGACCCCCTCCCCCCGCAAAGCGGGGTACTCCCCCTCAATCGAGGGGGAGATTGTTATGGAGTTGCTCACCAAAAGATCTCCCCCTTAGCCAAGGGGGAGCCGACACGAAGTGACGGTGGGGGTCATCCCAACTATTCCTTCGCTGCCTTTTCAGCGGCTCTTAATTCTTTGATAGCGTCCTGGATAATCACATCGGTGGTTCGATAGGCCTGTTGCCATGCATTAAAATACTTTTCTGCTAATTTTCGCTCTCCCGTTTTAATATAAACCCATGTGATGTTCCTTAAATACTGAGGTTCAAGAAGGGTGTCTGTTAATATTTTGTATTGTTCAATTGCCTTGTCATACTCTTCAACGCTTTCATACAATTGAGCTAAATTGTTATGGATAGCGCCTGAAACACGTTTTTCAGCAATTAGTTTTTTATAAATAGATTCAACTTTTTTTAACTCTCCCAATTTTTTATGCTCTCGTGCAACCACGATATAAGTTAGTATTTCTCCCTTTCCATTGCTTTCGATTTGCTGATCGATTAAAGCATTAGCCTCTTCTATTGCTTCGTGAATAGAGCTTATTTCTTCGGGTGTTAAATCTACTTCTGGTGACCATTTAGACTCACAAGCAGACAGTACAAAAATGGATAAAACAATGATAAATAAATGAGTAAGTTTTTTCATAGAATTTCGAATATTATTTTGGATTGGTATATTAACACCCATTCTCCCCCTAATCAATAAAATAATGAATGCGCTTGAGTGATCGCTCTAAAGCAGGACAGGTTTTGGCAGGCTCCACCGCTTCAATACAGTTTGTTTGATAGCGTGCCTCTGGCCATCTGACCCGAAGGGCCATTAAGTACAAATCGTGTGCAGAAAGGCTTACGTCGATGTCTGAACGGACGAGCAATTCCTGCGCATAGACCATATTGATTTTAGACCATAAACAGGCGCTACTAGTGGCGTTGGCCGTGGCTGCCAAACACTTGATTTGATAGCGCACATTGTAATAGTTGAATAAACGACTCACAAGATTCATTTCTGGATCGTCAGACTCTTCTGGCTCGGATGGAGTTTCTGGCTCTGGGGTTGGCTCAGGTTCGACTGGCTCTTCTATCACCTCTTCACCAATGGTGATGTTTTGTTCAAGTTCATTACTTAGATTTCCGTAATGATCTACGGCTGTTAACACATAGCGGATCACATCACCTTCTTGTAGATCTGAGGTGTCTAAAAAATCATTGATTTGACCAGAGCCCACTGGGCGCTGTAATTCGGATGTCTTTCCAACTCGAGTTATGAATTTAGTGAGGTTTGCTTGATTAAAGTCGTAATCGGGCGGGTTGTTCCATGTTAGATGGACGCTGTTGCCTTCCCTATCATAATCTGCTTCAAAATTGTATGGATCGTATGGAGGGATGAAATCGTATACATCGGAGTCATTGATCACAAACAGATGAATGTCCGTATTAGAAATCAGATCTCCATCTGAATCTAATCCAAGCATTCGGCTGAATTCCTGATTGTAAGTTTTTACCTTTAATCCACTAATGGTTAGTAGTTCCCCTGCTAAAAAATCGCTCTCAACCGGGAAAACCACCGTACGCATATCTTCTGAAAAAGAAAGTTCTGAAACAGCCCCCATTTTTTCGACGGCCGACCCACTGAATTCGATTAATGAAGTATCTTTTCCCCATAGAATTGGCCCTGCTTCCGGTAGAATAAGGCGAATGTTGTGTGTGGCTGAAATCTCCCCATCAACATTTGCAGTTATATCGATTGGATTAAAGGCCTGCGTATCGAAATTTTGACGAAAGGGAGTAACTTGCTCTGCGGCATAAGCGGGGAGCGCTGTTACGACTAATAAAATTAATATAATGAAGTTTTTAAACTGACGCATAGTGGTGATATTAATGAAATCTAAATAACACGATAATTCTTTATACACTTTAGCACTTTTTCTTATACACAAAAAGCTCTCTCACTGTCATGACCCCCACCGTCAGACCTTCGCTGAAGCTTCGTTCTGTCGGCTCCCCCTTGGCT